>JAGLXC010000129.1 GCA_023133095.1 Gammaproteobacteria bacterium
ATATGTTGCACTTGTGATTTAGATGCTGCTAATGCCAAAGCCATTTGAGGCATAGCCGGCAAATAGAGGTCTGTTGCCATACCGCCAAGAAACCCCAGCAACACCGCAAATACAATAACAGTTACATCCCTTTTAGTCAGAGAACGAAGTACATCTAAAACGCCTTCATTTTTTTTCATCTTGCACCATGCCTTTTATTACAATACCAATATTCATTGGCATTCATTCTATCACACTATAGATGCTTCTTTGCATCACTGTTGGCTACCCTTTTAAACCGCACAAAACTATATGCATAAGGTGCCTCATTATCTGCAGGATAATCAGCTTTCTCCACCTCTTGCCACTCACTCTGTTTCCAAACTGGAAAATAGCTGTCACCAATAAAATCATGCTGAATAAAAGTCAAATACATCGTGCCGGCCTGAGATAATGCTGCGGTATAGAGCTCACTACCTCCGATTATCATAACCTCGTCGCAAGCAGCTAATGCCGCAAGAGCTGCGGCTAAATTATGATAAACTTCACAACCAGCACACTGCCAATTTTGATCTCGAGTAAGCACAATATTGCGCCGACCAGGCAATGGCTTACCAATTGATTCATAGGTTTTGCGGCCCATGATAATCGGTTTACCTAACGTTAGCTCCTTAAAATGGCGCAAATCAGCCGGCAAATGCCACGGTAGTTTATTTTTATTACCAATAACGCCTTTATTGGCTAAAGCTGCGATAATCGCTATCTTCATATTGTCACCTCAAACAAAATCCAGGGACCAGGGGACGCTCTTAATCAGGGGACACTCTTTCCATTTTAAAGAGTGTCCCCTGGTCCCTCATTTAAGAGCGTCCCCTTGCCCGCTCTAACTCCTAAGGATTATCTAGCATAATCAAAGTAAATAGTGTTATACTGTTTAGTTTTCCGGAAATCAATTTCAAAACGAGTTTAAAATTTATGAAAAGCTTGCATCGCATCTCCGCCTTTCAACTGGCAATGATAACTGTCGCCTATGTGGCTAGCATCAGAGTATTACCCACCTTAGCTGAATATGGTGCTTCCTGTCTATTTTATTATATCCTGGGTGCCTTAATGTTTTTAGTGCCATCAGCCCTAATTTCTGCTGAATTAGCAACTGCATGGCCTGGCCGCGGCGGCGTCTATGTTTGGGTAAGAGAGGCTTTAGGCGGACGCTGGGGCTTTTTAGCTATCTGGCTACAATTTTTATCATGCATAGTTAGCCTGCCTGTTTTTCTATCTTTTGCGGCAGCAACTTTTGCCTATATTTTTATGCCACAATTGGCAAATAACCCTTACTTTTTAATAGGATTCATTTTAGTAGTATTTTGGGCCGCTACTTTTGTTAGCTTTTTAGGAATGCGTACCGCGGGCTGGATAAATACTTTTGCTGCATTTGCTGCAGTATTTATTCCGGTAGTATTAATTCTAGTATTAGGCGCAAGCTGGTTAATCATGGGCGAGCCATCACAAGTCTCCCTAACAGCAAAAAGCTTCATCCCTGACTTTTCACACTCCAGCATGAACCATCTAGCCTTTTTGGCAGGCCTACTATTTTCATTTACTGGCATGGAGTCATCAGGCCCACACGCTTTAGACCTGGAAAACACTCAAAGAGACTATCCAAAAGCTATTTTTCTAGCAGCCATATTAGTTGGGTTCGTAGGCTTTGGTGCGCTATCAATAGCCATTGTCGTACCACAGCAACAACTAAGCCTGGTTGCCGGCGTCATGCAGGCCTTTACTGTATTTTTTACAAAATTTCACATGGCATGGGCTGTTCCCGCCATTGCTTTTTTAGTGTCCATTGGAGGCGTGGCTGCGGTTAACTCCAGCATTATCGGCCCCAGCAAAGGATTGTTTGGCTCAGCAAGTGAAGGTGAAATACCACCAATTCTAACCAAGTTAAACAAGCATGGTATGCCAGTTAATATGTTTATATTCCAGGGCATACTGGTTTCAATAATATCACTGCTATTCTTATATTCACCTACGGTCAGCAGCTCATATTGGCTAATTA
>JAGLXC010000013.1 GCA_023133095.1 Gammaproteobacteria bacterium
ACGGTGCCGCTGTTTGGAGTTTCAAAGCCGGATAATATCCGTAGCAGAGTTGTTTTACCGCATCCAGATGGACCTAGCAGAGTTATGAACTCGCCATTTTTAATATTAAGGTTGATATTGTGCAGCGCCGGATCATCACCAAAGTGTTTTGAGACCGCTTTGATTTCGATGATATCATTAGCCATTGAATAACTGTTCCAGAGAGCTATAGCTTATTTGTTCTAAATCTGGTACTTGTATATCAGCCAGCTGATAATTTTCTGGTTTGTTATGGCGGTCAATGCCAACACAAAGGAATCCGCCAGCTTTGGCTGCTTGTACGCCAGCTAATGAGTCTTCAAAGACTACACATTCTGATACCTCTAAGTTAATAGCAGCTGCGGCTTTTAAGAAAATTTCAGGATGTGGTTTGCCTTTTTCAATTGAATAACCATCAATAATAGCGCTAAACTTATCGATTAAGCCTATCATAGTTAATATTTCTTTAGTGTTTTTACTGCTAAAGGCCGCAGCTAATATGATGTTATTTTCTAGTAGATCAGCGATTAAGCGAAAAGCAGCAGGGAATTGTTCTAACTTGCCACTATGCAGCATTTCTAGGTAATAACGTTGTTTAATATCACCGGCTTTTACTATCTCTTCTTCAGATGCATTAGGTAACATAAGGCGAATAGCATCTAATCTTGGCATTCCATCTACCTTTTCCTGGTAGACCTTCATATCAAAAGGGATATTGTAGCTCTCTTCAAATAGCCGTTTCCAGGCTGAAAAATGGAGTGGAACTGAATCCACAATAACTCCGTCTAGATCAAAAATAGCACCTTTGAATGTCATAATACGTACCCTATGTTATAAATTATAATTGAGGCGCAATTTTAGAGGCTGAGCTCATGGGTGTCAAGTTATACTATAGAATGCTAAGATATTTTGTTTCATAACATTTTTTACTTGCAAAAAGTGTTATGCTTATACATTATTAGCAAAAAGATCTTTTGGCAATATATTAATGGAGGATTTAGTATGTATGATTTTAATATTGTCTTATCGCCAGTGGATTATCTTTGTTTTATTAAGTTTAAAAATCTTTTATGTGAAAGCTATTTATCAAAGCAAGTGCTACAAGACAACTTAGAGCTAATGGATGAAAAGCAAGATTTAAGAATAAAGTGCCTACTATGGTTGATATACCAAAGTGTTGAGCGCTATGACATATGCCAGCTCTGTCTCGAATTGCCAGATACTATTTGGCAACCGTTAATTACTGATGAAAATATATTGAACATCCAGTTTAGTAACTTTAACATCTTGATGGAAGAGCATTTTTTAACTGTAGCTAATCGTAATGATGATATGGATTTATTTGTTTTAACAAGCAAAAAAAAATGTTTCTGCTAATCAAACACAAATCCGTGTCCCAGCAACAGCAGCTGCTTGAGGATCATTGCTAGATTGTTTATAGCGTTTGAAAAATCTGTGTGTATTTTTGCTCTCTGTTGGGTCTTCTGCTCTTAACCTTTTTTGTAAAGTGCTAGCATGCTCGAAAGCAATCTGTTTATTTTCTTTTTGCTGTAACGTTGTAAAAGCTGTATTTAATTTTTTAGTTGCTTGTGCTAGATCCATGCGGGTTTTAGGGTCAGTTTTAGTAAGTCCAGAAATCACTTCACATATTGTTTTTAGTTCAGACTGCTGTTCTTGCACAAATAGATCTTCCAGGTTTAAATTTGTTTGCATTTGCTGAATAAAACATTGTTCTGAGGGCATGCTCATATTTAAAATAGATTTGTTTGTATCGGTCCATTTTGTAATGACAAAAGGATGTTCTTTTAATGTAACTAGTTGATTATTACGAGTTACCCATGGTTCATAAATCCCAAATAAAAAACTCAAGCTTACCCCAGCTGAATAATTATCTGCAGAAAAAGTAACATGATTTTCCTCCAAAAAAACCTCTGGAGCAGCATATTTCACGGTTCCACGGTGTGCTTTAATTTTTTCGTTTGATTCACTAAATTCATAGTCGATAAAACATAGCTCGCATGTTATAGGGTTATACATAATGTTAGTTAGTTTAACATCACCATGAGAATGTTTTTTGATCTGGATGTTTGCGAGCTGTTTTAGCATTTGCATTCCTATAGCTAATGCAGTGTTTAAATTAGGTTTTGTTTTTGGATTTGTTATCAGTTGCCATAGGTTTACTCCAGGAATCAAATTGCTTGTTAACTCTGATTTAACGGTTTTTTTTCTTGTTGTTCTTTCTTGATATAGCATTTTACGTTGAGCGATAAGTTTTGTTTTTTCAACTTCTTTTAGGAATCTATTTCGAATCCTGAATGTACTATCTAGTGCTTTAGTTTTTTTAACTAAGCAATAATTTGTTTTAACATTTGGTGAAACTGTTTCTGTTTGAGGGTTAATAGGAGCTAATAACCTGATTAATTGGAGCTGTTTATCATTCTGTGTTCTTGGCTTCTCAATGCACCAGCCTACTTGATCAATCCAAATTAAAGAGTGAGGCATTTTAAGCCATAATGTCTTGTTGTTCTTTGTGAATATCACCTTTTGCCCTTTGTAAATTTTAAGGGTGCTTGGGGGCTGGTGTGAGATTATATCTGCATAGGTGATTTTGTCTTGCTGACACTCTTGTATCCCAGCGGTAACTCGATCATATATATGATCATTATTAGAAAGTCGTGCAGCATGATTAAACAATAGTTGTGCTAGCCCGAATTTGTTTTTCTGTAATAACTCTTCACCTAATTTAGCGCATGCATCAATTGTTGCATCATCTGATTTTGACTGTTGTTCTAAATTACTACTTATGTCAAGTATTAAAGATTCAATATTATCTTTTTTATTTTGTTTTAATAAGCATATGACAAATTGCATCAGATAATAGATGTCATTATCTAAATCACTTATTATGCTATATAATTTCTCAGCTAAATTATACTGGTTTTTATCATATAAAGTTTTAGCATGATTACAGCATTCCTCAAATATCTCTTCACCGGTATATCTTTGGTTTTCCCAAAGCCTTAAAGCCTCTGTGCGCTCTGCTGTAGATGTTTCTTCGTTGCCTTGCTTTAATAAACAATCAGCTCGATCAAATCGTGCAGCTATACTATTAGCATAGCGAATAGTATCGTTGAAAATCTCAATCGCAATATCATATTTTCCTTCTAGCAACATTTGTCTGGCAATGTCATTACAATACGAAACTAACCTTATGTCAATTGGTTGCTCAGTTATATTCAAAAGCACTGCTATATTTTTTTCGCTTTCAAATGGCTTGAGTTCTTCGCGTTTAAAATAGTCGTGAGTAATAGCATTATTTAATAAGTCATGCTTATTTGATGGTGCAATGGTGAAAATTGTTTTTAACATGTTAAATATGTTAGAGCATTAACCTTAAAGAAGCCTTAACGGATTGTGTTTTTTGCAGCAGGTGCGGGCTGCCCTATAAAATATTGATAGGAATCAGGATGTTAAGTCGGGTTGACGGTAAAAAAAGATGTAAAAAATTGTCCTTGCGAAGCGTGAGTTTGTTAAACAGGTCTGTTAAGCTAGGATGCTAGGGCTCAAGTTTTGGATCGATTGCCGTAATTATTGCCTGAGTTTTATTCATTGTGAGTCATTTCTAACTCTTTCTCTTCTGGACTGATTTTGACAGTAACTCTCTG
>JAGLXC010000130.1 GCA_023133095.1 Gammaproteobacteria bacterium
ATGGGTTTGGCGCCTTGCCTAAAATCCAATCGCTTTGGGTATAGCTACTCTAAACCACATCCCCACCAGCTGTTTCAGCTGCTTTTTCGGTCTTCTTTAGCACTACGCTATCAATTATATCTCCTATCAAGAGAACTATTTCAGCGCTACTTGGTTTGCTGTCAATTATCGGCGGGTAATGAGTTGCTGTTGTCATATCTTTGATTATCTCTTGCGCTACAGTATTTGCTTGCTGTTGTGGTTTGCCATCTAAGCGCTCAATATAGCTTACCCGCTCACGACTTAAAGCTTTGTCTAACATTGGCTGCATAAAGCTCTCTCTATCATTAGTCAATAGCAGGCCCTCTAAATAGTTAGACATACGCATTTTGGTAAAGAGATTAAGCTCTGTCACTGGTAGTTCTGGCTCATCTGGTATTGGCATAGCTGCATTACTATCGTGATAGGCTAACAATGCGGCAATACCGCGCTCAATCAATGGTAATGTCTCATCTTTTCGCATTGCCTCTGTAATAACAGTTAAATCACTATCTTCCCCTAGGGCAATATTTTCAAAAAATAACTCTTGTTTTGCAATCTTAGCAAAGCTATGGAAGCTATTGCTTAAGGTACGCTTTAATGAATCTGAGGGTGCATCAACCTTGACAAATTGGTTAAGTCGCATAGTTTTAACTGGTTTAGGGTTGGCATAAAAAGTCCTGGCTCTAACTATGGTAGATCTAAAGAATATGTGCACCTCTCCTACTGCTTGCTCTTTAAGATCCAAGAGATCAATTCGCGAACGTTTTTCCATCTTAGCGCTTCTGGTATCCATATATTGATTAGTCATGCTGCGCGAATCGGTCTGGAAGCTCTCTACTTGCGATACATAAGATTCACCCGCCGTCTTCATAAAGAAATCCCAGGTTTCTAATGGATCTTCTAGCTTCATACACATCTTAATATTAGTATTTGCACCAATAGTTGCTGCCTCCTCTTTCGAGGCCTTTTGCAAGGCTGGCAAATCCTGACCTGCAAACACGACTGAGAATCCCAGGGAACGAGCTTGCGCTGGCACTACTGCAAATCCTGGTACGGCATAATACCCATATTCGTCAAGAATACATAAAAATGGAGTCTTAGCATTCGTAGGCTTTCGGGTAATCAAATCAGCATAATCACCCTCAACCTCTTCGCCTAAGCCAGCCGCCATCATAGCCTTTAACGAAGCAATAATTATTTTACCTAAGTTAGCTAATTCATCTGGAGATTTTTCCAAAGCTGGCAAGAGCACCACTAAAATACGCCGATTTAATACTACATCGTGCAGATCAACCTCGGCTAAACGAGTCCGCATTATATGCCCATAGGTATCAGCGAGCGACGTAAAGACACGGGTTAACTGCATGACAATAAAACCATGCTGCTCATATACTTGTGATACTTGCTTACCTTTTTTGCTCTTCTGATAGCCTGGCAAGGTGTCTAAATAGTTGGTAATAGGCTCTAAGACGGTATCTGGAAAACCCTCTAAACTAATTGATTCCTGGCCATCACGAATAAATACTTTATCAACAACCATAGACTCTATGCGCTCTAAGGTGAAATATTTACGAATAGCATTGGCATCTAACAGAATATATTCAGCATCTCGCATAGCGACCAAAAGCCGCATTAATGCCTCCACAAATGCAATCGCGCGCCCTTTCCACATATCACCACTGGATGAGTCTGAAGCGGCATCCATAAGGCTAACCACCAATTGTGCCAACATGCTTGATGAACCACGTGCAAATGGATTCATTGTATTAGATAAACGTTTTTTCTGCGGACCTATGACATCACGGGCGCCAGTCATAAAGTTAATTAAGAGCAGATCATCTTCGCGCCCCATAGAACGCACCATTGAAAATACTTTTGAAAACAGTGAGTTATCGCCTTTACCATCAACATAGATAAAGCCACTGCTTTGCAATAAGGCGTTATAGGCTAAAGATACTAATGCTTCGGTTTTACCACTACCAGTTGAGCCAAACATTAATACATGGGTTCGCATGTCATCATTGGTAAACCAAAGCTCTTCATTGGTTTTTTTATCATTACCAAAAAAATAGATGCCCTCGGCTTTGCCTGGTTTATTTGACCCTGGCAGAGGATTGTTATGATCTTTGCTTTTAGCGCGTTTAGGCAACCGAAATGGCAAAGTAGCTTTTTGAGAGCACGTTACAATAAAGGCAGCTACAGCGCATAAAAACAGGATATCGCAAGCAGCTGGTAAGAAAAAACATGCGCCCGCTATTACAACGATCGTAAGGCTGACAGACTCTGGATTCTTTAAAAAATCAGCAAAACGCTGTCCTAAGGTTCTGGTATCACGAATCAGCTGCTGCTGATTTTGCTCATGCCTCTTATCTAGTCCGCGCTGAGAATAAGCCATTACTCATCATCCTCTGGTTCATAGATTACCTCTTGCAACGCCTCCTCTAGACCATTTACAGCTGCATCAACCATTGGAGTTTTCAAAGGATATTGCAAGCTCCGCTCTACTTGCCAATGGGAAAATATTCCAGCTACCTCTGACACTGCAGTCTGCCTACCTATGCTATTTAACACATACCACAATTTACGATCTTTTGGCTTAAGCCAAACAAAATCAGCAGATGCCGCAACACCTGCTGTTCTAGCTAGCTCTAGCATAGACGCCATCATTGTTGTCACATAAGCATGCCTTGAGGCAACTTTACCTACTGCTTTATTATTAATATGCTTGCGTAATAACGCATTTACACCACTAAAATCTAAGTTATTACTGCCACCTGCGCCTGAACCTGCAATTTGATCTAATAGCTCATCAGCGCCTGCAACATTGCCATCTACTCTTGCTGCAAACACAGCAAAAAGGGCTTGAATATGCTTGGGCAAAACATCAACTCGACCACGCCACAAAGGTCCCAGCTGCAAGGCTAATACCTTGCTAGCTTTGCCACGCAATAAAGATACAGCAGGCTTACCCTCTTTGACCTCTTCTTTGATTAGCTTATATTTTTTACAAAAAAACATAGGGTTCACAGACATTGCCCACGGTCCTTTATCTATATCTGCATCTACCAACTTCAAGTTAACCACTGGCATAATCCGAGGCCAATTTACCTTTTCTGTCTCTTTCAGTCGCTGCATTGTAAAAATATTTTTGAATTTTAAAGAGACGCTAGCAAAATAGAGATAAGCAGCAAGGGCTAATAATATCAACATAAATGGATAGCGTGAAAATTTACCAACAGCCGCGCTTACTTCGGTTACTGTTTTAAAATCAACATCGGTACTTGATTTGCTGATAATTCCAAGAGCTTGATTTAATGGGCTTAGATCTACGCCGGGTAAGTACAAAAAGGTGATAAATCCATTCCACAAGCTGAGTATTGCTTTAACCCCAACAATCTCCCAGGTTTTAATTTGAAACAGAACTGCAACAATATAGTCTTTGCCAAAATACCAAATAGCCAGAATAGCTACGACAACAAGGGCTACTGTCCATAAAAAATCTAATGAATTTTCATTGCCTTGTTGTTGCGGCTGCTGCATTTAAGCCCCCTGTGCCTCATAAAAAATAATCGGGCGCCCGCAAGGGACGCCCCTATCTGAATATATGTTCTATATTAATAGATAGAAGCTAATCTATCAAGACTAATCTATCTTGCTGAAACACATAACGCTTGCTGTTAGCATGCACAAACTCGATGATATTACTTAATTTTACCGTATTCTCTTTTAAGGTTAAAAGATGATGACCAAATTTGTCTACGGGGGTTCGTTCGCGATCAATAATTGCTGTTTTTTCTACCGCAACTACTGCATAGGCATGTCGCAGAGCATCTGGCTTAGAACGCACCACCTCTCTCACATGCGCCTCGTCTTCATAAACTGGCCGCGTCATACTATAGCGCCCTAAAGATCTAAGCATATTCTGCCAGCTTTTTATGCTCGCGCCCTCGGTTTGATAGAGAGAAATATAAACTTTTACCTGATTCTCTTTAAGTTCGAATTTAGTGGGTTCATGGGTGGTTGCAATTAGAGTACCATTTAGTTCGGTAGCGACCTGTTTGGCCTCTTCCAGCAGAGCTTCTATGCGTTTTTTAGCTGCTTTAAGCAATAAAGAGCTTTCCCAATCCTCTTTACTAAGCAGATCATCTAATAGAGCAACCAGCTTAACACTGGCCTCTTTTTCCTCTAGCTTATACAGAGTTTTAGTCTCGCTCAGAGCCTTTACTACATCATTATCAATTTCTTGAAGAAGCTTTATCTTTTGTGCTTTTTTAGAACTGGCTTGGTGGAAAATTTCCTGACTCATTGTTACTTGGCTCCTTAGCTTTCAATTCCGGGGATTCTGATTTTAATGATGCAGCACTACTACCATGCAGATTACATACGGCCTGTAACGTATTGTGCATAGTAGACAAAGCATATGCTACTTTTTTTGCTACTGTAGCTAAATTGTTCGGACCACCTGAACCATTTGTGGTATTGAATAAGGAAGCTCTTGAATTGTTTGTTAAATTGCTCATCGTTCTTCTCTTAAATTAATTCATTTTTATTCTTCTGTATTGTAATTATATGCTATTAACCTTAAGGCAGCCTTAACAAAAAAATATTCTTTAAATTAATTCTCACTCTATATTTTCTCATCAATACAGTATACCATAATATCATCAAAAAGAGGACATTATTCACATGCAAAAACCTATGATTATCGGCATCTCTGGCGCCACATCTTCCGGCAAAAGCCTGCTGGCTAACACTATTGTCAAAGAACTCGGCTCCAAAAAGGTGGTAGTTATCTCTGAAGACTCCTATTACAAAGAGTATAAGGACCTTTCCTATGAAGAATTAATAAAAATCAACTATGACCACCCTAATTCATTAGATCATGAACTGCTCTGCACCCATTTACGCCAACTGCTAAATGGTGAAACAGTACAAATACCAAATTATGATTTTGCTAAATATGCTCGTAAATCTGAAACCCGCGAAATCAATGGCCAGCATGCTATTATTGTCTTAGAAGGGGTATTAGTCTTTGTTCTACCTGAGCTACGTGATTTAATGAATATTCGTATTTTCATGGATACTCCGCTAGATATCTGCCTTTTGCGTAGGGTCCAGCGCGATATCCTGGAGCGTGGCCGTACTATAGAATCGGTATTGGAACAATATCATGCCACCGTACGCCCTATGTATCTCCAATTTATCGAACCTTCTAAGCGCTATGCTGACATTATTGTGCCCCGCGGCGGCGCAAACCGCATTGCTATTGATATGATTAAGGCTAAAATGAAGGAACGCCTGAATAGTTTTTAGTCCATTCAGGTATACCCTTCGCGATTGAATTTTATACTGCGTTGTCTAAAACCCAATCGCTTTGGGTATAGTAACCCCTAGCGCCTTTAAACGATCCTTAATTGAAGGATGGGTTGAAAACATAGTTGAAATTGATTTTGCCGGCTCCACTCCTGCTTGAATTGGGTCAAAAATATAGGCTGCGCGCCTGACATCTTCATGTGGAGTTTTTATATATTCTGCCCCATATTCCGCTTTATTCTCCTGATGATCATTCTGAATTTTTAGTAATGCATTGGCTAATGGTGTGTTATCTCGCGTTAATTCAACTGCTCCAGCATCAGCCATATATTCACGGGTACGGCTTAAATAGAGCATTAAAATGACAGTAATAAACGGCAGTAAAAACCGCAAAATTATAATCACAACAGCCAAACGATTATCGCGATCACGTCTGCCTCCACTAAATATTACGCTATAAAACATAATATCCACTACTATCAGCATAATATTGCTCAATACTGATGCCATCAAGGTCAGTTTAATATCATGATGCCGAATATGGTTAAGCTCATGCGCCATTACTGCCTGGAGTTCTGCTCGATTTAATTTTTGTAGCAATCCACGAGTAATAGCAATCATGGCTGATTTTTCACTATAGCCGCTGGCAAAGGCATTCATGTAATTAGCTTCAATAATAAATACCCGCGGCATATAGCGCAGACCCGCAGCTGTTTTCATCTCTTCAATTACATTGTATAGCTGCTGCTCCTCTAATGAGTGCGAGGTGTCGCTTTTGATCTCATGATATTCAGTACCAAGCAGCATCAGCTTATCATGCAAGGCAAAGGTAACTAAAATTGAGATAACTGCAATAGCCCCTAAAATTAGAGTTGCCCACGGCACAGTCTGAAAAGTTATTAGGCTCACAAAAACATCATGCAAAGGAATAGAAACTATACCTTGGTTAGTCTGAACCACGCCAGAATGGAGATAAAGATCGACCAACATACCAATAGCTAGATAGATTAAGACAAAAAGCGCTAACACCATTTTGGTGCGCCTCTCATTAAGGCGTAACTGGTTACGCCAGTCTGCGGCATTTACTTTGTAGTTATTTAACCCTGCCATAATTAATGCACCAAATGAAAATAGTTTTCAATCCCGCTTAAGAACATTTGCACTGAAATAGTCGTCAAAATCATCCCCATCAACCTCTCCATTGCTGTTAAACCGCGTTTGCCTAAAACATTACTCAAGGCCGAGCCTGCCAACAAACAGCACAAACTAATTATCCATGCTGTTGCTAAAGCTATAAATGTTAGCCCAGTGCTGCTTCCTGGCTGATTAGATAGAAGCATCACCATAGCCATAGTTGCAGGCCCTGCTTGTAATGGTATTGCCAACGGCACTAAAAACGGTTCACCATCTAACTCTTCACCCTTCTCTTTAGGATGCGGAAAAATTAGCCGGATCGCTATTAAAAAGAGAATAATGCCACCAGCAATACTTAAAGCTGAAGGTGTTACTTGTAAGCCTTTTAGAATCAGCCTTCCACCAAAAAGAAAAATAGTTAATATCACTAAAGCAAATACCGCTTCACGTAAAATAATACGGGTACGCCGTTTTGTTGGAATATTTTGTAACGTAGAAATAAATATGGGAATATTTCCCAATGGATTCATTATGAGAAACAATGTTATTACTGCGGTATATAAATTCATGTCAATTATTCTGCACTATCCAAAAACACCCAAAATAGGGCAGCCACAAGGGCTGCCCCTACAATAATGAATATACCC
>JAGLXC010000131.1 GCA_023133095.1 Gammaproteobacteria bacterium
GCATTGCGAAATATTTTGGTTGAGATTTGTTTTAGAGTTTATTAAGGAGGTTAAGATGAAAAAAGTAGTTATTTTTTTAGCGCTTATTTGTTTGGTGGGCTGCTCTAAACATGATTCATATCAAAACATCACCGGCGTTTCAGCGCAAACCAATCAACAAATAAAAAGTTTTTTAATTGCGAGTAAAAATGTTAAAGGCCGTAAAGTAGCTACCTTTGATATGGACGGTACCGTAATAGGGCAAGTGCCATACTATTTAGCTGATGAATCTTTATATGCATATGCCTTAAAACATCCAAATTATAAAACTAAGCTAATTCAGCAGATGGCTAAAGAGTCTAATACCTCGAAAAAATATGTAGCTGAAAGGGTGAAATATTTTGCAGGTCTTGCTCCTCAGCAGCTAGAACAAATAGGCGATGCTACTTTTGCAAGATACTATAGCGATAAAATTTTCCCTGAAGTAAAGCAATTAATAGCTAATCTAAAACAAAATGGCTTTGAGGTTTGGGTCGTGAGCGCATCACCCGAATTTCTCTATCAAGATTTTGTTGCTAAGCAGCTTGGCATCCCAGTGACTCATATCATTGGGATAAAATCAGTAGTTAAAAATGGCGTAACAACAGATCAGATCATCCCTCCAGTAGCGCAGCAAGATGGTAAACCCGATGCTATCGCAACTATTATCAAGGCCAAACCCCTGGTCGCAGTAGGTAACAGCAAAGATGATTTTGAAATGCTAGAGTCAAGTCAGGGGCTCAGGATTATTATCAATCCCGACAATAGCGAGCCTGTGAAAAAACTAGGCGGTTTAACCTTGGTGCAATATGCCAGGCAGCATAATTGGCTGATTATTCATACTAATGATGTGCCTGAAAGCCAGAATTCAGAGATGGCATCAAAGCTATTTCACATTAGAGTTAATAAAGCTAATAGGAAATGATATCGTTTGTAATTTAATGCTGTTATTTGTGGTTTGCAAATTAGTTGTTAAGGCAAAATAGTTTGATTTTTCTATTGTTTGCGGTTAATATTCGGAGTGGACTCCGTATTTGCGCGACATATTCGGAGTGTGATCCGAGAAGAGGCAGGGGAAACTACTATGCTACAAAGGCATCTTGAATTAACCAAAAACTATAGCCTGTTTTTATTTGGCGCTAGAGGCGTAGGTAAAAGTACGTTAGTAAAACATACTTATAATGAAGAAAATTGTTTATACATTAATTTATTAGATGCCATAGAAGAGGATAGTTTTTCTCGTAATCCAAATGAGTTGATTGATATTGTTGCCGCGTTGCCAGAAATTATAACTCATATCATTATAGATGAAATTCAAAAAGTACCAAAGTTATTGGATATTGTTCATCTATTACTAGAGACAGAAAAATGCGGTAAATATTTTATCTTAACAGGATCAAGTGCCAGAAAATTAAAAACAGCAGGAGTTAATCTTTTAGCGGGCAGAGCATTTGTCTATAGTTTGTATCCTTTTACCTATCGTGAATTAAAAGATAAATTTGATTTAGACAAAGTTTTACAATATGGATTGTTGCCTGGGGTGTTTGATTTCTCCACTGACAAAGAGAGACAACAGTTTTTGCAAGCCTATGCGTTAACCTATTTAAAAGAGGAGATTTGGGCTGAACATCTAGTTAATAAGTTAGATCCATTCCGACGTTTCCTCGAAGTTGCAGCACAATGTAATGGAAAAATAATCAACTATTCAAATATAGCCAGAGATGTTGGGGTTAATGATAAAACAGTAAAGAGCTACTTTTCAATTTTAGAGGATACCTTGCTTGCCGTTATATTAAACCCATATAAAAACTCTTTTAGAAAACGTTTTCGAGAAGCACCAAAATTTTATTTTTTTGATGTTGGTGTGGCAAGATCTTTAGCGCGTATGTTAAGTGTAAAGCCAAAGCCAGGTACAAGTTATTATGGTGAATTATTCGAGTCTTTTGTAATTATGGAGTGTGTTAAGTTAGCTTCATACTATAACACTGAGTTTAGCTTTTCTTATTTAATGACAGGTGCGGGAGTGGAAATAGATTTAGTAGTAGAGAGGCCCGGGCAGCCATTATTGTTGATTGAAATTAAAAGCAGTGGTCAAATCCGATCTGAGCATCTAGCTGCTTTGCAAAAAATGGCAATGGAGATCGAAAATTGTGAAGCAATATGTTTAGCTAATGAGAAGCGACAGAAAAAAATTGGTGATGTTATGGTCTATCCTTGGCAGAGCGGCATTGCGAAATATTTTGGTTGAGACTCAAGTTGAGCCTATTTCCAGGCCTTAATCCATCAGTTTGTAAAAGTTTTGTGGCTGAAATGCTTGGCTGTTGCTGTGTTGATATCAGTATTTCCGCCATGTTATCACAAAGTATGTTGGCAAAATGTTGTAATTGTGACATATTACCAACGTAAAATGTTGCAAATCTAACATTTTCCTAACGAATATAAAGAGTATGAAAAGAGACATCTATAAAAATTTGCTAAATTGGAAGAGTGCTGCCGTACGGAAGCCATTGGTTTTAAATGGTGCGCGACAGGTGGGTAAGACCTATATTTTAAAAGATTTTGGTAATAGAGAATATGAAAGTGTCATTTATTTGAATTTTGAAGAAGATCCAGAGCTTGCACAATTTTTTAGTCGCAGTCTGAAACCCGCTTCAATTCTGGAAAATCTTAGCCTTTATTTAAAACAAACAATCAAGCCACAGGCAACATTGATAATTTTTGATGAGATTCAAGAGTGTTCAGAAGCCTTAAATAGTTTGAAATATTTTAATGAGCAAGCTAATGAGATGCATATTATAGCAGCAGGATCTTTGTTGGGAATTAAGCTTGCGCATGATAAGGGGTTTCCTGTTGGGCAAGTAGATTTTTTAGATCTATATCCTTTAACTTTTTTTGAATTTTTAGATGCTGTTGATGAAATAGAGTTGCGCAAATATTTAGAGCGGATCAAAGCACTAGATCCAATTGCCGAGCCTATCCACCAAAAGCTAATTGATTATTTAAAGCTATATATGTTTATTGGCGGTATGCCAGAAGCCGTACAAAATTATCTTTCTAAGAGAGATCTTTTGGGTATCAGGAAAATACATCAGGCAATATTAAGAGCCTATTTATTGGATTTTGCTAAACATGCTCCTGCTCAGCAAGTTATGAAAATAACTGAAATATGGGATTCTATTCCTTATCAGCTAGCGAAAGAAAATAAAAAATTTATTTTTTCTGCTATAAGCGGAAGTGCGCGCGCGCATAGCTATGAGACAGCGATACAATGGTTAGTAGACGCTGGGCTTATTTATAAGGTCTACAATAGTAGAGTGCCTAAGATTCCTTTATCAGGTTATTGCGACAAAAAAGCATTTAAAGTTTTTTTATTAGATGTCGGATTGTTGGGGGCAATGAATAGAATGGAGCCAGATGTTATTGTTAGTGAGAATAAATTGTTTACTGAATATAAGGGCGCCTTTACTGAGAATCTTGCGGTACAGGAGTTAATGCCTCAGTTTGAAGAATTATATTATTGGAGTAGCTCAGGGATTGCTGAAGTGGATTTTATTTTGCAACATGAAGGCAATATTTTACCGCTAGAGGTCAAGGCATGGATATCTAAGAGAAAAAAGAGCTTGTTGGTTTATGAGGAGAAGTATCATCCCCCTGTTTTACTTAGATCCTCGTTGATGAATTTAAAGCATGATGGGGCTGTCTATAATTACCCGCTTTATCTTCTGGGGATGTTATCGAATTTTTCCTATTAATTTAGGATGATTAAGGCTGGGCATTGCTTGTTTCTTGTGCAGAAGCTATACTTTTATACATGTTTAATAAAATCAG
>JAGLXC010000132.1 GCA_023133095.1 Gammaproteobacteria bacterium
TTAGCGCTTTGCGAAGTCTCTTATGCTGCGTTACCTAAAGCCAGTTATGTGGCTGGCGGTGTTGTTGATGTCCCTCTGACGCAAACTACTGCGAAGCAGCCCAAAGCCTATTTGGGTAAGCACAGAGTTGCGGTTGTTCCGTATAAAGACAACTGGACTGCAGTAGTAGGCGTGCCTCTAAAAACTAAGCCTGGAACTATCTATTTAACCGTTACAACCGCGGCCAATAAAACTGAGCAGATTCCTTTAGTCATAAAAGCTAAGAAGTACCCTAAAAGCTATATTACGATCAAAAATAAGCATTTAGTTGCGCCAACAAAATCTGATTGGAATCGTATTGGTCCGGAGCAAAAGGTAATTCATAAAGCATTGAAGCATTGGACTTCGCGTAACGACATTAACATGGCTTTTATTTGGCCGGTTAAGGGACGCATCAGTACTCCATTTGCCCTACAGCGCTTTTACAATGGTAAGGCGCATGGTAAGCATCGAGGTCTTGATATTGCAGTTCCAACCAATACTCCTATAAAAGCACCAGCAGCTGGGAAAGTAATTTTAGCCGGCAACTATTTCTTTATGGGTAATGCAGTATTTATTGATCATGGTCAGGGGCTAATCACAGTCTACTGTCATATGAATAAGATCAAGGTCAAGCTGCATCAAAAGGTAAAACAGGGACAGATTATCGGTTTAGTAGGCCAAACAGGTCGTGCTACAGGTCCGCATTTGCATTGGGGCGTACGTTTAAATGGCACGCCAGTTGATCCGGCGTTGTTTGTGGGGTAATGGAGGTTGCGATGAGATTAGATCAGTTAACGATAAAAGGTTTTAAGTCGATTCGGGCACTTGAAAATTTTAAGCTCAATAATATAAATATTCTAATTGGCGGTAATGGATCAGGTAAGAGTAATTTTGTTGAGATTTTTCGGATGCTGCGAGAGCGAGTAAATGAGAATTTTGCTAAATATGTTGATAAAAATGGTCGGGCGGATGGTTTTTTGTTTAATGGGCCTGAAGAGACTAAATCTATAAGTGCGCATTTTTATTTTGGTCAAAAAGAGTATCGTTTTGAAATTGAGCCGACGGCTGATGAGAGATTTATTTTTAAAAGCGAGGAGCAAAAATACGAAAATAGAGAATGGAACAGCATATTTAGCAGCTATGATCGTGCTTATGAAATGGAGGAGGAGATTTGGAAGTTGCATGATGTGAATAATACTAAGCATAAAAAGGGAGGGCTTTGGAAATATTGTGTTGGGTATTACGTATTTGATTCTATTTCTAAATGGATAGTTTATCATTTTCATGATACTAGTATGTCAGCTCCTATGCGTAGATCAGAGATAGTCGAAGATAGTCGTTATTTGCGAGATGATGCTGCAAACATTGCTCCTTTTCTGTTGAGGCTAAAAGAGCGTGAAAACAAGAGCTATAATGACATAGTTAACACTATTCGACTGGTAATGCCCTTTTTTGATGATTTTATTTTTGACTCTGTCAGCCAAAATAGTGAAGATAGAGTAAAGCTTATATGGCAGCAAAAGGGCTCTGATTATCCTTTGCAGCCATACCACTTTTCCGATGGCACTATCCGTTTTATCTGTTTAGCAACTGTATTATTGCAGCCTACCCCGCCCGCTACCATCATAATTGATGAGCCAGAATTAGGTCTGCATCCATATGCAATAGAAATACTAGCAGAACTTGTACAAGCAGCAGCAACACGAACCCAGATTGTTATATCTACCCAATCACCAGAATTAGTCGATTGTTTTGCGCCAGAAGATATTATTGTGGTCAATAGAAAGGATGGCGCGTCTACTTTTAAGCGACTTGATCCAAGCGAGCTTTCGGTTTGGCTTGAAGATTACTCCTTAGGTAATTTATGGCGTAAAGATATCATTGAGGCAGGACCTACGAATGAGTAACATTGATATTTATGTAATAGCAGAGGGGAAAACCGAGAAAATTTTTATCAGAGATATTTTGGCGCACGAATTCGGAGCTAAAGGCATAGCTTTACATGCGCCTAGAATAGGTGCAGCTCGCCATAAAGGTGGGAATGTTACTTTTGAGCGTATGCGGAGAAATATTGGAAGTTTTTTTAAGCAGCGTTCAGATACTTATGTATCAACAATGGTCGATTTTACCCGTATAGATACTAGCTGGCCTGGATATGAAAGTGTGTGTCAGCACCTTAAAGACAATCCCAATCTTAGCGCCTCTAAAAAAGCGGAAATTTTGGAAGCTGAAACCAAGAAAAAAATCATCACATGGTTCCCTGAGTATGATGTAGAGAGCCGGTTTGTACCATATATTGAAATGCATGAGTTTGAAGCGTTACTTTTTAGTGATGCAGAAATATTAGCAGAGAAAACAGGCATTGACTCAAAATATATTCAAGAGATAGTAGCCGAATATCCTAATCCAGAAGAGATAAATGGTACGCCAGAAAAAGCTCCTGGACGTCGATTACGTAGTTTGAACGCAGGTTACAGAAAGGTTGCTATGGGAAAAGCTGTTGCTGAAACCATAGGGGTTCAAACAATCCGTGCCAAATGTCCACATTTTAATGATTGGTTGGTTCAGCTCGAAGAGCTTGTGAAATGCAAATAGATCTCTCGCAACTATTAGCCGTTGGTATAAAGGAGCTTAAGCTCTCGGTCCCTCCACAACTAGAGTCGCAGTTATTAGTTTATGTAGAGTTACTGCAAAAATGGAACAAGGCCTATAACTTAACTGCAGTTCGTGAACCAGCTGCGATAGTAACTCACCATATTTTAGACAGCTTAGCTATTGTGCCTTATATTCATGGCGCTAGAGTTTTAGATGTTGGTAGTGGTGCGGGTTTACCCGGTATTCCTCTGGCATTAGCTCTGCCAGACAAAGAATTTGTGTTGTTAGACAGCAATGGTAAAAAGACGCGGTTTCTCAATCAGGCCAAAAGCGTATTGGCGCTTAAGAATGTTACGATTGTAGCCGAAAGGGCAGAGCGATATCAGCCAGCAAAATTGTTTGATACAATTATCTGTCGAGCCTTTGCCTCTCTGGCTGAGATTGTGGCATTAACCTCGCATTTGCTAAGCGCTAATGGCCAAATTTTAGCCATGAAGGGAAAATATCCAGAGCAAGAATTGCAAGAGGTCACAAACTCTGCCGTAGTACATAAACTTAGAGTTCCTGGTTTAGACGCAGAGCGGCATTTGGTTTGTATACTCCCAATCACGCCACACATTAAGGAGATGCTAAATTATGCCTAAGCCATCATGCGCCCTTGCTTACGTGTCTCTGAAAGGGTGTAATATACGAGGCATGCCATCTATTGATAATCTTGATAGCTTTAATGAAAAAGAAATAGAATTTGCTAAAGGTAACAGCATTGTGCTTATACCATATTGTGACAGTTTTATACTATTATATAAGCGAGCAGGAGCCGAATCGCCTGAAATATATAGTGCTGGAGAAGA
>JAGLXC010000133.1 GCA_023133095.1 Gammaproteobacteria bacterium
GTGTCCCTAAATTAAGAACGTCCCCCACTCAAAAGTGGAAATTCCTTGCTTTTACTCTCAACTCGAGAGTACAATTCATCGCGTACGGAGTAGCTGGACCTTTGATTCTATACCCACGGCGATTGGGTTTTAGGTTATGTTTCAGATATGTGCAATAAAATTCAGTCGCAATAAGTATACAGTTTTCCTGGACGATTAGGACTCTAATCATAAACGTAAGAAACCTAGGGGACTTTAATATGCCACATTATATTACAATTACAGCTAAAGAGGCTGTATGCGCTGCCTGCAAAAAACCGCTACAAGCTTATCTTGACTGCTATCCTGTTCAAACAAGCTTCTTTAACCCATGTAATCGACACAGAAATCAACCAAAGGCTACCGAACTAAAAAACTGGTTAACTGCGGCAAACACTAATTCTATCCTAACCTTATTAGCAATAATACACCATGTTAGCAGTAACTTAGAAAGACTCCCAGCAGGAGGGCAACTAACGCAAGATTTAGAAGCAATTCTTTTGCACTGTTTCCCTAAGGATAAGAGGAATAAGGTAATAAAATCTGTCACTGCACAAATTGATGCATGCTGCACTACTGGAGGAGCAACACCAGGTGCTTATAAGGCAATAAATCGTAAAGCAATCTTAAACTTATTAGCTACTAGTAGCGCAAATCTATTATCTACTGCTGAAGATTTGTTAGATTCTTTTAAAGAAATTCAATTTAAGCTTACGCCTACAGATACCACTGGAGCTAATTCTGGTATACAGATGACTACAATAAAAAGATAAGGAACGATCCCCTGGGGCAGACTCTAAACTCTGCCCCTCTCTTAAATCATTTCATCTACCCATATTTTCTTGTATCATATCTTTATTCACAATAATTATATGAGACTACCAAAATGCGTATAGAAGAAGATATAAAACTAGATTTTAAAGATGTATTGTTGCGTCCAAAACGCAGTGTATTACGCTCAAGATCTGAGGTAGATTTAGAGCGGCACTATAAGTTTCTCCACAATCAACATCTATGGCACGGGATTCCAATTATTGCAGCTAATATGGATCACACTGGCACTTTTGCTATGGCTAAAGAGTTAACTAAACATAAGTTATTAACAGCAATCGATAAATTTGCGCCTATTGATGAGTGGCAAAAGCAGACCAAAACTGTGGTTAAACATAGCTGGGTTAGCGCGGGCTCGAGTGATGATGATTTTAACCGCTTAAAGGCCACAATGAAGCAAGTAGATTGCCCCTTTATCTGCCTTGATATTGCGAACGGCTACTCTGAACACTTTGCCACCTTTGTTAAAAAAACCCGTGCAGCCTTTCCTGACAAGGTGATTATGGCTGGCAATGTGGTAACTGGTGAAATCGTAGAGCAACTGATCTTATCTGGCGCTGATATTGTGAAGGTAGGAATTGGTCCAGGCTCAGTCTGCACAACTAGAATCAAAACTGGAGTTGGCTATCCCCAACTATCAGCCATTATTGAGTGCGCAGATGCGGCTCACGGTCTTAAGGGGCATGTCTGTGCTGATGGCGGTTGCACTGTGCCTGGCGACGTGGTCAAAGCCTTTGCTGCTGGCGCTGATTTTATCATGTTAGGCCACATGTTTGCAGGCCATGATGAGTGTGCCGGCGAGCTATTTGAACTTGATGGCAAACCCTATATGCGCTTTTATGGCATGAGTTCAAAAGAATCGATGGAAAAGCATCATGGCTCTATGGCTGAATATCGTGCTAGCGAAGGCCGCTCGGTAAATGTTCCATACCATGGTCCAGCTAGAGATACTGTTTTAGATATCTTAGGCGGTTTACGTTCAGCCTGTACCTATGTTGGTGCCGCCCGCTTAAAGGAGCTGGCCAAACGCGCTACATTTATCAGGGTTACCCAGCAAATAAATCCAATCTATGAACATTAACAAAACTCCATCTCGAAGGAGATATGCGGGATTTTGGATTAGATTTGCCGCCTCTATGGTAGACTCACTACTTGCCTTGGTGATAATCCTGCCTATTTTGAAATTGGTCTATGGACCAGAATATTTCACGACGCCAGGCTTCATTAAAGGCCCGCTTGATATTGCCTTAAATTATCTTTTGCCCTTTATCATAATTGTAATATTTTGGGTCTATAAATCAGCGACTCCTGGCAAAATGTTGTTTAACTTAATTATCGTTGATGCGAAAACTCTCCAAAAACCCAGTACTGGTCAGTTAATTATCCGCTACTTAGGCTATTATGTTTCAACTATTCCTTTCTGCCTGGGCTTTGTCTGGATTGCGTTTGATGCGAAAAAACAGGGCTGGCACGATAAGATCGCTAAAACATTAGTAATAAAAGAGCCACAAAATGAATCTGCTTAAACAAATAGTTCTATATTTTACTATTGGCTATCTCTTGCTACTGTTTGTGGCCTACTTTTTCTCTAATAAAATGATTTTTCTACCTCCAGCTCCAAGCTATAAAAATACAAATAGCATTTTAAAAATCCATACCTCAAATGGCGCTACGATTGCGGCTATTTATCTGCCTAATAAAAATGCCAAATACACCTTGCTGGTTAGCCATGGAAATGCTGAAGATTTAGGGATGTTAATGCCATTTCTGCGCGAACTTCAGTACCACGGTTTTTCTGTGTTTGCTTATGACTACCAGGGCTATGGCTTAAGTAGCGGATCAGCTACTGAAGCCAACAGCTATCAGGCCGCAGATAGTGCTTATAACTATTTAACTCAAAAACTGCAAATACCACCTGATCACATTATTGCTTATGGGTTTTCTTTGGGTGCGGCTATGGCTATTGATCTAGCAAGCCGTAAAACTGTAGCCGCTGTAATTGCCCAAAGCCCTTTTGTTTCTGCCTTTAGAACTATGACCTATATTCCTCTGCTACCATTTGATAAGTTTAATAACTTTAGCAAAATAAAACAGCTTAAGTGTCCAATTTTAATTATCCATGGTACAAAAGATAAAATTATCCCTTTTTGGCATAGCCAAAAGCTTTATCAGACAGCCGCAGAACCGAAAAAACATTTGTGGATTAAAGGAGCCGGCCACAATAATTTAATCGCTATTGCTGGCACTAAATACTGGCAAACTCTTCAGCAGTTCACCTCTAACCTGGAGCAATGAAATGCTACATAACTCACAACATGTTTTTATCTCGCCTTTTGGCCCTTTAACTATTACAACCAATAATAACTGTCTTTGCTCCATTCTGCTCATGCCAAAAAACAAGTTAACCAAAGAGATAAAACAATTTTCTCCTCTGCAACAAAACATTAACCAGCAACTACAGCAATATTTTCAAAACCCCCACCATAAATTCACCCTGCCATTTGATCTTATTGGCACAGCCTTTCAAAAAAAGGTATGGCAAGCTTTAGCTGCGATTCCAGTTGGCACTACCAAAACTTATGGTGATCTAGCAAAAAAGCTTAAAACTGGCGCTCGCGCTATTGGCAATGGCTGCCGCCAAAACCCAATACCGCTGATTATTCCCTGCCATCGCGTTGTTGCTGCAAATTCTCTAGGTGGTTTTTCCGGCAAACGTGATGGTGCAGCCCTAGCTATCAAACAGTGGCTGCTAAAGCATGAACAGCATATACAGATAACTAATCAAAAACATATTTTTGATTAGTTATCTGTATAATTGCACCAAAATAGCGCTAGCAATTTCTTCATTATAGCTCTATAATATTTTTCATGTCCTGAAACAATATATTTATCAAGGTAATAATATGAAAAAAACTTTAATCGCTCTTTCTTTACTAATTTTCGCCACCTCTGCGCTGGCTAAACTATCTCATCATGGGCCCTATTTAGGCGCTCAAACTGGTTATACTAATACTGACAATAGTCATGCGCCTGATAAATGGGGAACATATCGTATTTTTGGTGGCTGGCGTTTTAATGATTATCTTGCTTTAGAAGGTGGCTATAATTCTATTCTCGATAAAAGTGATGCTAAAATTAATGGCTATGATTTAACCGGCAAGATAATACTACCGTTAATTTTAGGTTTTCATGCCTATGTTTTGGGCGGCGGACAATATGTAAAGCAAGATATAAAAAATGACTCTTATGATAGTAATTCCAGCGCACTGTTACCAGTTATAGGAATTGGCGGCGGCTGGAATCTTACCAACGGCATTGCTGTAGATGCCTCCTGGCGTCACACCATAGGTGTAAATAACATTAAAAATATAGACTTTATCGCTTTAGGTGTTTCATATACCCTTTAATTAGGCCTTAAAACCAGAGTGTTATCTGCTTTAAAATTAATCGGACTTATGCCGGAAGTATTCTGCAAAGGCGCATTTGGCCTGATTGCCGCGAATAAAGGTTGACGTCATAAAGTATGTGTCATATAATATGACGCATACTTTATGACGCGAGAATAAGCTATGGATTATTTCCCCTTAACAGTAACTAAAGCTCCAGCTTTCTGTAACCGAAAAAATGAACTCAAACGTTTATCCTCTAATATACAAAAATTAAGGCCTACTTTAATTGTTTCTCCCAGACGTTATGGCAAAACAAGTCTAGCAATAAATAGCATTAATAAAGCCAAACTATGGTGTGCCAAATTTGATCTTCTATCTGTTACAGACGAAGAAGACATTAAAAATGTAATCCTTCATGGAGTAGGCAATCTACTGGTAGACATAGAAAAAGGCGTAAGAAAAGCACTGCGAGTAGCTACTGAACTATTTGCTGGACTCAATATAAAAATATCTGTTGACACAATAGGATTATCACTTGAGGCAAGCAAAAGTAGTTCTAAACCTGCTTATGAAATATTAACAATTCTTGAACGAGTTGAAAAAATAGCTCAAAAACACGACAAAAAAATCATTTTATTCTTTGATGAATTTCAACGAGTAATGCAGGTAACTGAGGACTCAGCTATAGAAAGCGTTATAAGAGAAGTTGCCCAACTATCCAATAACCTAGTCTTTATCTTTACTGGGAGCAATCGTCATTTGTTACATAAGATGTTTGATGATCGTGATCAACCCTTTTACAAACTATGCGATAGAATAACAATTAATCGTATTGCACCAGAAGAGTATATCCCCTATATCCAGCATGCAGCACAAGAAAGATGGAATAAATCTTTAGAAGAGATAGCAATTAACAGAATATTTGAGCTCACTGAGCGACATCCTTATTATCTTAATATACTTTGCTCAAGACTATGGGACGATAAAATATGTAATACTGTTATTGTTGAACAAGAGTGGCATAGGTATTTGCAGGAAGAAAAATCACAAGTAGGCGCTGAATTAGATCTACTAAGCAAAAATCAACGCAAATTACTGGCTGCCTTAGCCAGGCATAATGGGACCAATGCTCCAAGATCATATAAATTTCAAGAGTTAGCCCGAATGTCAGGCTCATCTATTAGCCAAACTATTAGCACCTTAGAAAAAAAGGATTATATCTACCAAAATGAAGCAGGCTACTATAATGTCCTAGATCCGCTGATAAAAGCTGTTTTATCGAAAACAACCCTATAATTGTTTTCGCAACAAAGGAAACAAAATAACATCCCGAATTGAGGGCGAATCAGTAAATATCATTGCTAACCGATCAATGCCTATGCCCTCTCCTGCTGTTGGCGGCATCCCATATTCTAATGCAGTAACATAATCTTCATCATATGGCATTGCCTCTGTGTCACCTGCTGCTCGCTCTTTTACCTGCTGTTTAAATCGTTCAGCCTGATCTTCTGGATCATTTAATTCAGAGAAGCCATTTGCAAGTTCACGGCCAGCTACAAAAAACTCAAATCGATCGGTAACAAATGGGTCTTGTTCATTTCTTCTTGCAAGCGGTGATACTTCGGTTGGATAGGCTGTAATAAAAGTTGGTTGCAGCAGCTGTTTTTCAACGGTCTTTTCAAAAATTTCTATTTGCACTTTGCCAAGACCCCAGCTTTGTTGCAGTGGTATCTCTAAGCGGTCAGCTATTTTTCGTGCAGCTTCTATATCTTCTAACTCTGCAGCTTTGATATCTTTATTAAAATGTAAAATAGAATCTTTAACAGTAAAACGTACAAATGGCTTAGAAAAATCTAACTCTATCCCTTGATAGATTACCGCAGTAGTCCCTAAAATTTCTTGGGTTAAAATTCTAAGCATATTTTCAGTAAAATCCATCAACTCATGATAGTTAGCATAGGCCCAATAAAACTCCAGCATGGTAAATTCTGGATTGTGCTGAGTTGAAATCCCTTCGTTTCTAAAGTTACGATTAATCTCAAATACCCGCTCAACTCCACCAACTACTAAGCGCTTTAAAAATAGCTCTGGCGCTATGCGCATATATAGTTCCATCTCTAAGGCGTTATGATGGGTAACAAAGGGCCGAGCGGCTGCGCCACCAGCCAAGCTTTGCATCATTGGAGTTTCTACTTCAATAAAGCCATGTTCTGCAAAAATTTTCCGAATGCCTGCCACTATTGCAGCCCGGATTGCAAAAACTTTACGCGTATTTTCGTTTACCATTAGATCTAAGTAACGCTGGCGATAACGCATTTCATGATCAACTAAGCCATGGAATTTATCTGGCAAAGGATGCAAAGATTTAGCTAATAGCCGAATTGTGGTTACTCTTACAGATAGTTCGTCGGTTTTGGTTTTAAACAGAACTCCTTCAACGCCAACAATATCTCCCAGATCCCAACTCTTAAATTCAGCATAGATGCCCTCAGCTAAATCATCACGCCGCAAATAGAGCTGCATTTGACCTGACATATCTTTAATATGCAGAAAACTGGCTTTACCCATAACGCGTCGGGTCATAATTCTGCCTGCAAGCCGAACCTTAATCTGCTTCTCCTCTAAAGCATCATGCTCTGTTGCCACATATAGATTATGTAATTCAACAGCCATAGCATCTGGTTTAAAATCATTGGGATAGGCCTGACCTTTAGTGCGCAACTCAGCTAATTTTGCTTTGCGCTGCGCTATTTGTTCATTTGGATCTACAACTAAAACTGTTTCTGCTTCTTTGCTCATTTTATCTCTCTCTTAATTTAGAGCCCCTGCTTCAAGCTCTCTTCTATAAACATATCAATATCACCATCTAAAACCGCCTGCGGATTCCTGGTTTCAACGCCGGTCCGCAAATCCTTAATTCTGGAATCATCCAAAACGTAAGAGCGAATCTGACTACCCCAGGTGATGCCTAATTTTGCCTCTTCTGCTGCTGCCTTTTCTGCAGTCTGCTTCCGTAATTCTAATTCATATAATTTTGCACGCAACTGTTTCATGGCTTGCGAGCGATTTTTATGCTGCGAACGATCATTTTGACACTGAACTACAACTCCGGTTGGAACGTGAGTTATTCTAACTGCAGAGTCGGTTGTATTAACATGTTGGCCGCCAGCGCC
>JAGLXC010000134.1 GCA_023133095.1 Gammaproteobacteria bacterium
GGACTGGCTCGCAACATAAAGATTATCCTTGCTGGCTGGCTGGTGTTAATATCTCGCATGCTTTAGGCACAGAAACCGCCTGGTCTTTTGATATGTCAGCTCTATGTGGATCTATGATGGCTGGTATGGAGGTGGCTAAATCTCTAATTTTAAGTCAGGAGCGGTATAAAACTATTTTGCTGGTAAGTGGATATAGAGATGCTGACATAGTAGATTTTAAAGATCCAGAGACATCATTTCTCTTTGATCTGGGGGCTGGAGGAGCAGCCCTTATTTTGCAAAAGAATTGCAACAAAAATCTTGTCTTAAGCACTGCTTTTAAAGTTGATGGCTCTTTTTCTGAAGGCTGTGTTGTTCCTTATGGTGGCGCTAAGAATTGGCCAATGCAGGAACAAGACGTTAAAAAAATGCATATGACTCTACAGGAGGCAACAATCTTTAAAGAGAAATTACGGCAGAATACCATGCCAAATTTTTATGCTGTAATAAGAGAGGCGTTAACAAATGCCGGATTAACTCAACAAGACATTAACTATCTAGCAATATTACATTTTAAACGTTCAGCGCATATGGCTGCGTTAGAAGAGCTAGGTTTAAATGAAAATCAAACTACATATCTGGACGAATATGGCCACATCGGTCAAAATGATCAAGTCTTATCAATTGAGATTGGCTTGAAAGGCAACAAAATAAAAACAGGAGATAATATTGTGATGACTGCAGCTGGATTAGGCTTTGTTTGGTCTGCAGCAATAGTTAAATGGGGAAAAATAGAGGAGATCAAAAAATGATAACATCATTTGATACTATAATTGATATAGCAAAAAATAGTCAACCTAAAAAGGTTGTAGTAGCTGCAGCAGAGGGTGAATCAGTATTACAGGCCGTACAGCTAGCTTATAAAGAGAAGCTTATTCAGCCAATTTTAGTAGGAGATAAACAGAAAATTTCTCTTCTGGCTAAAAAAATAAAATTCGATCTATCTGCAATCGAGATATATCCAGAAAAAACTTTAGCAGGCTCTGCCAAAAAAGCTGTAGCTCTTATCAAGGAAAATAAAGCTGAAATTTTAATGAAAGGCTTAATTAATACAGGCATCATTTTAAAGGCAGTTTTGAATAAAGAGGTGGGTTTGCCTGTAAGCCCAATTTTAAGTCATATTACTGTTATAGAGGCCCCCGCTTATCATAAGCTATTTGTAATTACGGATGGCGGCGTAATTCCTGATCCAACGCTTAATGACAAAGCCGGGATAATAAAAAATGCTGTGCACTTTTTTCATAAGTTGGGTGTCACAAATCCAAAAGTCGCAATCGCATCAGCTGCTGAAACGGTTAACCTTAAAATGCACTCCTCTGTTGATGCTGCACTGCTTGCTATAATGAATAAACGACATCAAATTGAGGACTGTATTGTTGATGGTCCTTTGGCTTTAGATAATATTGTTAGCTCTGATGCCTGTCGGCAAAAAGGAATAGATACCGAGGTTGGTGGCGATGCTGATATTATTGTAGTACCAACCATTGAGTCAGGAAATATGCTGCTTAAAAGCATAAAATATTTTGGTAATGCGCGTATGGGCGGAGTTGTATTAGGAACACCAGTTCCAATTATTCTTTCATCCCGGGCTGATCCTCCAGAGATGGAGTATTTATCTATTGTAAGCGCTATTGCGATGTGCAAGCAGAGCAAATAATATGAAGATTCTAGCAATAAATCCTGGCTCAACCTCTACTAAAATTACCTTATTTAATAATCATAAGGCTATTTTTACCAGCAGCATTACTCATCCAATCAAAAAACTAGAGAGTTTTGCTAAAATAGTTGATCAATATGAGTATCGCAAACGTTTAGTTCTTAAGAAGTTAACTAAAGCTAAAATTAATTTTGCTAATCTTGATGCAATTGTTGGTCGCGGCGGCTTAATAAAACCAGTTGAGAGTGGAGTCTATCATGTGAATGATTTGATGCTACATGATCTTAAAATTGGCTACAGTGGTGAACATGCCTCCAGTCTGGGTGGTATCCTGGCACAAGACCTGGCAAAAAAAACTAAACATCCAGAAAATGCTTTTATTGTTGATCCAGTTGTGGTTGATGAGATGGAAGATATTGCCAGAATTTCTGGTATTCCTGAAATTCCACGCATCAGTATTGTTCATGCCCTAAATCAAAAAGCAGTGGCAAAAAAATATGCTAAAAAAATCCATAAAAAATATAGTGAGTTATCTCTTATCATCGCTCATATGGGTGGAGGCATTAGCATTGGTGCTCACAAGAAAGGTAAAATAGTTGATGCCGGCTCAGGAAATCTAGGCGAAGGAACCTTTACTCCAGAAAGAAGCGGCAGCGTGCCGCTGGGGAGTTTTTTAGATCTATGCTTTTCTAAAAAATATAGCTATCATGAACTAAAAACCATGATTGTTGGGAACGGAGGTTTGTTAGCATATTTAGACACCAGTGATGTGCGGGCTTTAGATACAAAAATTGAGAAAGGTGATGCTAAAACAAAGTTAATTGTAGAGGCAATGGCCTATCAAATTGCTAAAGAGATTGGCGCTTATACAACCGTATTAAAGGGTAAAGTTGATGCAATTATTTTAACAGGCGGTATTGCGCATAATAAACGCATTTGTCGCTGGATAAAGGGGCGGGTAAAATTTATTGCTAAAGTTGTCATCTATCCAGGTGAACATGAGATGCAGGCTTTAGCAGATGGAGCATTGGCTGCTATAAATAACAAAATACCAATAAAAATTTATAAATGATATTAACATAATAACTGCCCACAACGATTGGATTTTAGAAAAGGCGTCAAATCCACGAGCAACCGGAGTTTATATATAATAAATGAGGATTGCGAGCTGATACAGACAACGCAGTATAAAATTCAATC
>JAGLXC010000135.1 GCA_023133095.1 Gammaproteobacteria bacterium
CATTCTTTATCTCGGATAGCACAGGAATCACAGCTGAAACCCTGGGGGCAGCTTTATTAAGCCAATTTCCTAAAATTAAAATTGCTAAAATCACAATCCCCTATATAAATTCTGTGACCAGGGCGCATGAAGTTGTAGAACAGATAAATTGTGCTAGTCGTGCGGATCAGACAAGGCCGCTGGTTTTTTCTACTCTGGCTAAACCGAAAATCAGGAATGTTGTGGAAGATTGTGATGGGCTGGTCATAGACTTTTTTTCTGCTTCTCTCAGATCCCTGGAAAATGAGCTACAAAGCACCTCTGCTAAACAGATTGGCACTCTACACCAAATTCCCGATTTTAAAAGTTACGACGCTCGGATTGCCGCTATTGATTTTACCTTGCAGGTTGATGATGGTCTTGGTGTCAAGGATTACAAAAGTGCCGATGTAATTCTACTTGGGGTTTCGCGTTCTGGTAAAACGCCAACTTCACTCTATCTCGCACTTAAATTTGGTATATTAGCGGCAAATTATCCGCTAATTCCTGAGGATATTAACAGCACAACTCTGCCAGAAGCACTTAAGCCCCACAGGAAAAAACTATTTGGTTTACTTATATCACCTAAACGCTTGCATGAGATCCGCCAAAAAAGACAACCCAACACCAAATATGCCTCACTGGAGCAGTGTAAAACAGAATTAATTATTGTAGAAAAAATGTTTAAGCAAGAGAAAATTGGCTATTTAGATTCCACTGCTTATTCGATTGAAGAGATAGCTACTAAAATCATTAATGCTATGGAACTAAAACGCCACAAATAGTTGTTTATGGAGTTAGGGCAACCGCAAAGATTGCCCCTCAATCTAGGTATTGACATTTGAGCCAGAAATATTCAGAATGTTAGGTTCGGCGATAAATATCTGGCTACGTAGCTCAGCCGGTTAGAGCGCGGCACTCATAATGCCGAGGTCGGTGGTTCAAGTCCACCCGTAGCTACCAGATTACTGCGATTTTCTTAACCTTTACCAATATCGTAATATGTATAAATTAATAATAGCTATAACTCTATTGCTCTGCACTGTATTGCCTGCTTTTGCAAATGGCTCTAATAGCAATAGTACCAAGAGTGTAACTAATACTAAGCAACAGAACACTGACCGTAACCCGTGGGGGATTGCTGTTTATGGCGCTAAGATGACTGATAACACTTTAGGTGAAGTACTGGTGTTTGATATGCAGATGCGCCAGGCTACCTTAGGCGCTATTGAGATATCCTATGCCCTATCTCCTCAAAATATTATCAGCAGAATATTTAATAAAATAGATATAAATGTCTCTTTGGTAGCAAATGGCACCTATCAAAATGATCCTCATGGCAATATTTATGAGTTTAACCCTTTTATTAGATTAGATTGGACTAAATTTCCATGGAACAAATATCTATTAACTACTTTTGGCTTTGGTGAAGGTGTTTCTTTTGCCTCTGGCATTCCAGACCGAGAAATCAGAACCGCAAATCACGCTGAATTTTCGAAAAAACTCTTAAACTATCTAATGTTTGAGTTAGATTTTGCGTTGCCATCGCACCCAAATTTACAGATGTTTTATCGTGTACATCATCGCTCTGGTTGCTATGGTTTATATCAATCTAGTAATTCTGGTTCAACTGCGGTTGGTTTTGGTTTTAGGTTTTTCTTTTAAGGTCTATAGGTTGTAGTTATCATATTTGAATCCGAAACCGCAGCTCTTTGCTCCTCATAGAGATAATAATTCCGCGCCAGCGCTTCAACATAAAAGTGATGAAATTTATTCTGCTCGCCTAAAAATCCACTAATAACTCCAGTAACAACTGCGCATAAATCGTTTGTTGATGATTGTGCCTGCAGCTTGGTTAATAGAGATGGCAACAGATATAACGTTATGGCTGCGGTAGTTGACTCTGGAACAGTAACTACAGGTTTAGTAAATTCTATTTTACATATTTTTTGAAAGATTGGGTCTTGCCAATATTGATCAAGTGTTGGAAAAATCTTAGGCAACAATTCAAAACGTATCATCCACTCGCTCCAATTAAATAATTGCTTACGCGTAATGGCTTTCTGGATCTCACATATTAAAATTCCGCTAGAAATACTCTTTACAATTTGTTCTGCATGCTCTTTTACTCGATTTTCTAATCTTTTTGTTGGTGCTAGATGACCTGCAGCAAA
>JAGLXC010000136.1 GCA_023133095.1 Gammaproteobacteria bacterium
CGTCAACTATCCTGACACATAGGGAAAGTGAAGAGCGGAATAGGGTTTCCGCGCAGTAATAATAGAAATGTTTCACGGTGTATTGTAAGTCTTTGATTAACAGGAAAAATCCTCAAACATAACTTTTTACCCGAAATCATAACTCTTTAATATATAGGGCTTTTTTCCTAGAGCTTTTCGACAAAATCCGTTATATTTACATCGTCCAGACCCAATAGTGTGTAAATTCGCATCCAGCTGTCGCTAACCTTTATTTCTAATTTGGGATTAATAATATACCTGCCGTGCATAGCTCGTAAAAACAATTTACGGTTATATGGCCCAACTCGGTGTATTTCATTTTTAGATAAAATACTAGATATATAATTTCTGCGTTTTCTCCGCTCGAGCAGTACATTGCTAGGAAAATGTTTAAACTGTTCTATAAAATCAGCTGTAGCGAACCCAGGTAAAAAATTGTCAAAAAATCTTCTGCTAAATATCGCAATTATTAGGTTAAGTAGAAAAAACTCCATTGTATGATTATCAATCTTTATAAGTTTACCATCAACTTGAATGCTAATGCTTGATGGTGTTAGTAATTTATAGATATGCTCTAATTTAATATTAGCATATTTATTATCCGTATACGCCTGTAGGAGGGCAATTTGCAATGCATCTTTGCCTGCGTTATCTACAAGCCCTATATTAGCTCCATTCTCGATCAAATATTTAACCAAGAAAATATTTCCAAGCATACTAGCTGTCATAAGAGCTGTTTGGTTAAATATATTCCTAAAATCAACTCCGTAAGTATTTAAGTTATTTTTAACAGTAGAGATGTTTTGTGATAAGTAAAACAGAAAATATTTCTTTTCTATAATGCCTCTTGCTTTGTTAGGGTTCTTTGCTGGCTTAAAATCTAGGTCTTTTAATGCTTCAATTATGTGTTCTTGCTGGTAAACAACAGCATATTCAAAAAGTAAAAGTTTGTCATTTTTGTTGGTGTCTTTATTCAGTGCTTTTATCTTTAGCATTTCTATTCGTTCCTTGTTTATTGGCTCCCATGGAGTTTGTTTTTGAGCAAGAATACTTTTCCTTATTTCTTCCGCCTGATGCTGTTTTCCTTGTTGTTCAAGTTTATGGGCTTCTTGTCGCCATTCTGTGACAGATGATTCGTTATAGTCTAAGCCATCGATAGTGATTTGACTGCTCTCTAAACCCAGTATAGCAAGTAAATTATGTTTTCTGCAATCTTCAACTATATACAATGTATTAATGGCACGCGTTACGGCAACATATAGTGCATTTATATAAAACTTATAAATTTCCAGTGACCTATCAGCTTTATCTTTTACTCTAGCATATGATAAATCACTTTCTAGATCTTTTTCTGTCACTCCCTGGCTTATTTCATTGAAGCGCTTCTGCTCGGAAGTTATAAAATTATATAAAATAATGTTTTCATATTCCAAACCTTTTACCTCGTGAATTGAGAAAATAAGTGGTGTTTTAAAATATTGTTGTGCTTGTATTTTTTGTTCATTATTAAGCACAATGATGGCAAATCTGGTTGATTTGTTTGTTTTGTCGTTCAACTCCTGGCAAATATTTTTGGTATTTTGCAAGTATAGTAGCTGGCCGGGGTTTTTGGAACAACTATCAACCAAGTAATTGCTTTCCTTATCAATAGACCCGAATCTCTTATTTTTTATTCTAAGAATATTATTTGCCACAGCTGTTATTTCGGGTGAGTTTCTATAGTTTTTATATAAAACCCTTCTTATCTCGTGTTTTTCGCTAGCAACTTGCTTACTATAAAACATGGTTTTTATTTTTGACCACGAGAAGAAATTAGGATGGACAATTTGGTTGGAATCTCCACTTAAAATAAATTGATCCTTATTTCTCAGCATTTGCAAAATTAAATATAATTGAATATTAGTAAGGTCTTGAATTTCATCTACTATAATGTAATCATATTTTGGTTGACAATGACGCAGGTATTCATATGACACCATATTGCTGTCGTATAGGTTTTCGTTATGAAGAAATTCAAGATAATTCTCAAAAAGTTTGTAAACTTGTGCTCGTTCTTCTGGAGCGAAGATAGACTGCTTTACACCAAGGTTAATATAGTCATCATAAAGCAGATATTTCTTGTCGATTATTGAGCCGGTTAAAACACCCTTAAATTCCTCATAAAGCTTATTGCTGTCTTTAGATAGTTTATTGTTATAGTATTTAGACAACCATTTGGCAAATATCCTGCTATCTATTTCACGCCCTTTAGGCACCTCGATAGTTTCTATTAATTCCTGATAAGAGAGAAAATCAATATTTTGGTCATCATTGATATATTGGCTGCCATAGTATAAATTTCGTGAATTCCCAACTAAGTAGGGAGAATGTGTGACATATAATATATCTCCTACGCTATTTTTCATTTTTTCTAAAGTCAATACTGTCTTACCGCTACCCGCGGAACCGATAACTACAAGTGGTAAATTACATTCGAATATTTCGTGTTGCGTATCATCAAACGATATAATTTTGTCTAACACATGGAAAGTATTAATATTGTTGTTCAGGTAAATTATCGGCTCTACCTCATTGTTGTTTATATCATGAATAGTATTTATTTTGGACTCATTAATACAAGCGCCAGCAAGGAAACGTGATTTTTCATACTCATGGTTATGAATAACTTCTAATAGTAATGCATAATTCTTGTTATAATATCTAACAAATTTGAACAATAGTCTATTCGTGTAATCTAATTTTGCTCTGTAATATGGGGTATTGGTTAGTTTCTTTACTTCGGCAGAATAAAAATCGTCATTTTTTAACATATTAACAACTTTTTTAAACTGCTTTCTTACTTTAGAGTAATCTAGTTCATTATACTGCAAAATATTCATATGTTATCCTGCTTGTTTTTCAATGATCTCTTTTGTATTGGGGTATTTAATGTTGAGAATCCCAATTTCTTTAAGAGTTTCGATTTTTTTAAGACTGTAGTGGGTAATATTTTATCTTCGTCCTGCAAACAGATCATCATATAGCTATTTGCCGTACAAACCAGCGATGAGAATTCTTCTTCGGAAGGGGAGATCCAGCTTGAACTTGAAGGTAACGTTGCAACACAAGAAGTAAAAGCGACTTTTTCAAGTTCGGTGCTTAGTACTTTTGGTGTGAAAGATATCGGTTTCACCAATTCAAAAAGTTGTATATTTTTAAAGCACATATAATTATCCGATTATTTATCATCTTCACTATTCTTTGGAATAATTTTTTTCTTTCTTGCTGAGGCTGCGCGCTCCTTTAATTCAACATCAATGTAGCGATCAGTAATAGCACTGGAGCTATGCCCAGCATCATCTCTAACATGCTCTCTGGGTCTAATTTTAACATCATCTGAGATGCCGGTATGCCTCAGCCAATGAACTGTTGCAGAACGCAGTAGATTAGCCTCATGTATATCGCCATCAGCTTGCAGGGAATTGGCTGCACGATCAAAACAGCTTTGTACTAGCTGCCTGATTGGTCGTGTACTGGTAATGGGGCTATTAACATTCCTTATATGCGCCACTAGGGGTGTTTTTTCCCTAGGCATAGGGCAGGGAGTTAGCTGAAGATACCTGCTTCTATAATGCTTTAGTGCGGCCAACATGGAGGGGCTAACCGCTACAGCTCTGGCTTTATTGCCTTTACCAGTAGTCTTAAACCACCAATTCCCATCATTATCTTGAGTGAAGTCACCCATAGTTGGGGTCCAGCGAGTGCTGGCAACCAGCTCTGAAATTCGCAAATACATGCCATATAGGCAAGATAGGATAAAAACTTCACGCTCACATTTGATTTCTTTTTTTGCTTCTTCCTTTGCTAAATTCATTACTGTCCGCCATTGTTTTTCAGATAGGCGTCTAATGGTAGGTTTGGCAATCTCTTTTCGTAAAAATTTACTTTTTTGGCGGATCAAGAGCACAGGGTTGACTTGTGCTAATTCTTCCTGGATGAGGAAATTATAGAAGCTCCCCAAGATACCAAAAAGGGTTTTAAGCGCCTGCTGTGAAAATTGATAATCATTCTTATTTTGAGTTTTGCAGTCTTTATAGTCCTGTTTGCTAATGCGAACCTCAAATGGATGCCAATCTGGATTGGGAACTTTCTGACCATTTCGCAGCTTAAATCTGGCAACTGTTTTTAATCCAATCCAGCGCTTATAGGGTTTTATGCAAAACTCAATAAAAGCTTCAATATCTTCGCGTTTTAGTTTCAGCACTGACTTTTTTTGGACAAACCAGCTCCATTGCAAGAGCCGCTCCAAATCGCGCCTATATGCGACAAATGTGTCAGAGCTGCCACGATAGCTATATAAAAAATCCAGGATTGCCTGGTAATCTTTAGGAGCGAACTGTGGAAGTTCAACTTTGGCGCCGGAGAGACAATGCTGTAGCCATTGGCGAATGATATGCCGTGGATTTTCATCTGCGCGTACTTTTTTATAAAGCTCTATAACTTCAGTTTGAGTGTCAAATACGGCTTTCGGCATGTAAATACTAGGCATTTTTTAGCTCTTCTTATATACTCTAGTAAGCAATCTTACTGGATTTTTAAATTACTAGCAAG
>JAGLXC010000137.1 GCA_023133095.1 Gammaproteobacteria bacterium
TTTAGGTCATAAAGATATCTTGTTAAGTAGGGCGAACTCGTTTTTACGCTCCACTTCATTAGCGCGTGGCCCTGTTCATCTGAGATTATATAGCCATTGCTATCTCCATCTGATGAGCCGGTTATTGCCTCTAACGCTGCATTGGCATTGTAGTACTCCAGCGCACTGGCGTAATCGCTGGTGCCGTAGTCGTCGTGGCGGGTGCCACCTATACAGCTTTGCTGCAATCCTTGAAAACCTACGTAGCTAATATCTAAATGATCTTGAACATCGGAATAGTCGGTTTGCTGATGACCAGGTTGACCTGATGCTTTAAATTCACTTAACCAGGTTTTTGTTACGTTTCCATCATCATTAGTTTGATATTGCTCACAATAAGGTAATCTGCTATTTTCATCGTAGGTATTTCTAGCATAATTTGTGGTTAAAAATTTCCACTCCCATTCCTGCCATCTTAAATAATAGCCTTCTTCATAATAATATAAACGATTAGCGTCATCATATTGCCAAGTTTTTTTAACATTTTCATGCAGATCTGAACCAGAATAATAACTTGCCATTTGGCTTAGCAAAGCATCATCGGTATAAGAAAGATCAAAGGTTCCATCATCTTTAGAGCTTTGCTGAACTCTAAAACCATCCTGGTAAGCAAGCTGCATCCCTTGATCTCCAGGAACAATATCCTGTCCATCTAAAACCCCTCTATCCACTATAGATCTATCTGCTGGATCATAGGTACTCCAAATTGAGGCTGTTTTGCTTCCTGGTGAACCATCACTATTTTGATAATTTATGGTCATTGTTACACAACGTCGGTTGCCATAGTTGTCATAGCCTATTGTCGTTATGGCGTTGGTGTCGTTATTCCAGATCATACGCCCTGTAGCATCATAGGTAGTGCTTAGGCTTTGTAAAATTGTCCCATCTGCTTGGGTTAAGGTGATAGATGTCAGGCGTCCCTCTTGATCATAGGTTTTAGTGGTGGTTGTTCCCATGGCTGCATCTACTATGGTAGTAACTCTTCCGGCTACATAGGTGTAGGTCAAGTTTTGCCCTGGAGTTGCGACTGGGTCACCTACATAAAATGGATCTGCAAAGGCATTAAAGGGAATCATCTGCCCATGATCCCCATCTTGACTAGTTCTTTGCTCCAGCTGCTTTTTATAATTACGCTGACTTTGGTAGATAGCTCCACCTAAGCCGGTTCTTTGCATTTCATCGCCAAAGTAGTCAAGACCAAAGCTTAAGGTTCCATCTCCAGTTTGTTGCCAGATGACCTTTTTATTGCGGTCATAGGTGGTTTGGGTGAGTCCGCCCAAAGGTTGGTAGGTTCCTGTAATATAGCCTCTGGAATCTACGTTATATCTCGTGGTGTTACCGGCTCCATCAGCCTGGCTGCTACGCTGCCCGCCTTCGCTGTAGGTAAATCTCTGGCTTAATCCGAGTGGGGAAGTAATGCTAATTTTATGGCTTAAATGGTCATAACCTACTACCCAGAGCTTACCGCGTGGATCCCAATGGTGGGTTTGCTGGCACAGCGCATCGTAGCCATAGGTGTCGGTTGTTCCATCTCCCACGGTGACAGATATTACCTCTCCTGCTGCGTTCAGAATTTGCGCCGTTACGTGGTTATTGGGATCTCTTGCTGCTAGCTGCCTACTGCAGATATCATAACCATAGGTTGTTAACGGTTGAACCTGATAGCTTTGGCCATGCTCATCTACTGCGGTTACCTCTGGCTGCAGTTTGGTCAGCTGTTTGTTGACATAATTAAAGGTTTGGATGGTGACATTGCCATAGGTGTCGGTTGTGGTAATTTGGTTACCCCAAGCATCGCAGGTATAGTACCTGGTTGGTGCTAAGGTTACAGGTGCCACTGGTCCTAAGTTGTCGCTTATGAATACTTGAGAACCATGGCAAAGGTTGAAGGTGGAGCTGACTAGATCTTGTCCAACTGTCAGGTCAGTTATTTTATAGGGATAGCTGCCGGAAATCATAGTTGTGACTTCAGCTGCTATGATGCCTGCTTGAGCATCAAGATAGCTTATAGCAAGATTTTGCCAGGTTGCCATTCGATCCTGACTTCGATCTAAATAGGTAAAGCTGTAGGTGTCAGTTGCGCTTAAACCTGTTATTGAGGTTAAACACATAGTTGTGGTATCTGTAAAAGTATAGTTGACTATTTCACCTGGTTCGTCCACAAGTGCCCAGCCGTCTTCTAGGTCATCTTTAGCAGGAACTATTTCCCACTCATCTAGCTCTTCAGCTTTTGGAGTTGATGCTATAGCAGCTAATTGCTGCGAATCTTGATCTAACAATGGCACCCAACTAGTGCCAATGTTAAGCTCTAATTTTAAATGGGTTACTGTTTTTACTGGATACTCAAATTCAGTATTGCAATACAACCTGTTGCCATTTGAATCGGTATATTCACCAAGATAGGCTCCATGTGTTATGGTATCTGTATGATCATGATATGCATCACTGGTATCAGTATAACGACAATTTATTTTTACCTGCAGATTTTGAAATGGAACTGGAACTGTCCAGGTAAGTTGGCCATGGGTATCTAAGGTGCTTATGCTGGTTAAACACTCGATTTCAACTCCTAAAGCTGTTGGAGAAGGCGTTGCAGTGTAAATTGTAAATGGCAATGATTCTGCGCCGATATCTAAACCTATTTCGGGTTTAATGGTGTAAGTGCCTGATGGATAGCCACTTAAATCTAGGCTTAAACTTGCATCGACTGGAATTTCTGCTACCTGGCTATTGTTACTCCAGAGCTGCACTCCTGTTATCCCACTGGTATTACCGGTAAGAAACAAAGTATGCGCATCTGGCTGTAGCATTGGTACCAGAGCTGTACTTTGAGCTGTTATGCCAGTGTCAAACTGTAATACTCCCTGGCTCTGATATTGAATTTTGGTTGAGGCTTGACCCGTTGCAGGATCAAGCATATAGAAATCTATGCTATAGCTGTAGACATCAGTTGGCAAAGTGCTGACATCAACGCCGCTTCGCCCTTTGACATCAACTATGGGAAGTTCTCGAATATTGGTAGAATCAGTTTTTGGCCAGATCTTAAGAGTTGGTGATGTTACAGTGGTTTCAACTATGTGTTCCCAGCTAATGCTGCAGTTGCCGATATCTGCATACATAGCGCCGGTTACTATGTTAAGTGGCATATCTTGCGCAGCCCCAGTATCAGTAGTTGAATAGGCTGGGGTTCTATTTGCGATCATTTGCCCAACCAGATTGCACTGTCTTTCAGTGCGCTCTAGTCTTGTTATGTCTTGACCCCAGGTATCCAAAATAGTTTGCAGCTGATCGTAGGTTACGACGCTTAGATTATCAGTAGCAGACTGCATGGTAGCTGTTTGCTGACCACTTAGATCATAAAATACTAAGGTGTATTTGCCGCGCTGCTGATTGCTTGACCAGCTTCTGCCCATAGTGTCGTAAAGATTATATAGCGGCCAGGTGTCATCGCCTGGACCTTCGGCAGCTGAATTACCAAAGGCATCAAATTGTGAAGCTGTTGCCTGCTCCAGCTGGTCATCAAACCAATACTCCTGTCTTTGCGTACGATTTAAAGCATCATAGTAAAAACGCTGTTCGCTGGTGTGGGTTGTGGTGCCAAAGGTCGAGCCATCATAGCTCCAATTAGTAAGCGAAAACCACTGCTTTGCTACTTTGCGGCCGGCAGTATAGCTGTAGGTAGTAGATCTCTCTGCATTTTGCTGGCTGGTCATAAGACCGCGTTTGTCATAGCCAGTAGTAGTAATTCTGTCTTCTGGATCAATTTGATATGGTGTTGGCATGGCTGAAGCATCAGCAGTTGTTGCGCCCCATTTGTAGTCTGTTTTTGTTAGCTGCTGACCATGCGGATTGTTCACAAATGCTGTTAAGGGTCGTAAATCTATCTCATTTCCATTTGCATCTCTGCAGGTTCTAAGCAAACCTGCAGTACCAATTTGATAGCCAGCGCTATCGTAATAGGTAAATTCAGCACTACCATCTTCGTGAATAATTACAATCTGTTTTTGGGTTGGGCTGAATTGGTAGCTAACGGTTATATCTTGTGCGGCTTGATCTGCAAAATCCGGCACATTGCCATCACCATAGCTTACTTGTTGCACTACTGCATTATGGGTTATATCTGCGGTTTTTTGACCCAATTGATCAAAAACCGAGCTATAACTGCGGTCAGTGCTTGCTTGAATTTGAGTCAGCTCTTGATCTAAATCTGCTAGAGTGGTGGCTGACGTTGGTTTTTGCGGTAAGGCGGTTGCATATTCAACTCTGTCTGTTTGGTCACCAAAAGCGTTTAAAATATAGCATTTAACATATGCCAGTGGATCACTAACAGCTACAACTTCACTGGTACGGCTATACCAGGTTATCTGTTCAGACCAGGTATCAGCAACTGGATTTACTAAAACCCCCTGATAAATTGAATCACCAAATGCGTTATATTGATAGCGGGTTTCTGGTTGCGCTGTGCCATAAACAGGTGCTGCGGCCAGGTCACTAATATAGTAAAAAACTGCGCGGTTTTTTACTGATAATTTACGGCCACAATGATCATAGACTATTGCAGCGATTTTATCACTGCTATTGATTTGTAAATTTTGCTGAACTATTTCTGTTGTTAGCCCAGTTTGGATGTACTGTGATAGGTCAATGGTTAAAAGCGTGGCATATTTGGTTTGAGTCGCAACTTCACCAAAAGCATTGCGATCGTATTGAGTAACCGCTCCTTTACCATTTACCTCATATTTTAACCTATCTTCAGAGTCGTAAACATAAAAACGCCCTACTCCATCTTCGTTTTGGGTAACTATTTTTTTCCCTTTGGCATTGTAAATAATGCTATAGGTTACTGTTACTGGATCCGATTCACCATCTACAGTTACATTTTCTATACTAACTGAATCTAATTTGTTATTAGCATTATAGTGCAGTTTCACTGTGCGGGGGTCATCAGAACCATAAGCAAAGGTTACCTGAGTCTTATTACCAGCACTGTCATAGTAGGTTTTTTTGGTAACTCCTGTAGGCGTAGTTTCATCAGTTAATCTTTTCGCACTATCAAATATGTCAACCCAATCAACTCCAGCTCGATCAGTATGGGTTAAGATTTCATCGAGAGCGTTAAGGATATAGCTATCGCTACGACCTAAGGCATCAATTACTGCGGTTTGCCGATTTGCACTATCATATTGATATTGGGTTATGCGATCTTTGCTTGCATCTGGCACTAGTTGATTGAGCTGTTCAACTAAGTCGGCGTAAGTTGCTGGCACTACTATTTGATCGACATAAACACAGGTTTGGGTTAGATTGCCATTAGCATCGTTAAGGTATGCTGTGACTGTGGACTCAGAATCAACAGTAAAAAGCGGCCGACTATTTTTGTCAAAAACTTGATAGGTATAGTGGTCATTAACTGGATCTAAATTCAGTTGATCTAAAACCTGATCTGGCGGCAATGCAGCAACTGTAGCCGGATCTGCTACTGGATTAGCATAAATCACACTGGTGATAACTAAGCCTAAATTATCAAAGCGCTGTTCGGTTACAACGCCAGCAGCATCAATAGAGAAACGCTCTTGACCTGCTGCATCTAAAACTCTGTAGTTGATTCTATCATCAGGGCTGGTTTGAATTAGCGCTGCTAATTGATCGGTAGTTATAGTGCTAAGTTGCGTTGAATCTACAGTTGTCGCATATGCTATGTTTGAGACTTCGCGTGATGCGTCATCATATTTTTTCTCAACTACAGCCCCTAAACTATTAGCTGAAAACTTTACTCTGCCCGCATGATCATAAAAGCTGTAACTTAGTTTATCATCTAGAGTTGCGGTTATCGCTGCTTTAATATCTGCTAAAGTGGTTGCATCACTTAATTGGCTTGGATCTATAGCTGTTAAATAGTTACGCTCACAGGTTACTCTTTTGTCGCCATCATAGAGCCAACCTGTTACCCCGCCTAAAGGATCTACTGTAAAGCTTTTATTACCTACAGCATCATAAAAGTGACGAGTTATATTTCCATTAGGATCGATTTCAGCAATTGTGTTTCCATTTGCATCAAGATGTTTATTAGTGGCTAAAGCCAAACCATCTGGATCTACTGTCTTACCTGTATTGCGGTTGATTGCATCAATCTGCTGCGTTACTGTGCTTTGTACTGGAGTTACTGTATCGCCTTTGATTAGGTTTTGGGCTTTACTCTGACCATTGTAACTAATTTGGGTAAGTAGACTTAAGCCATCTGGATCTAAAATTTTGGTTAGCAAGTTACCGCGCCGATCATAAACCTGGGTTGAGCTTATCTGTTTTGGATCTGTGCGCGTAACTTTATTACCAAAAGCGTCGTAAACAAATTCAGTGCTAAGTGCTAAGCCTGTAGAATCAAATACCTGTTGCAGGAGATTTCCTGCTGCATCATAGTAATATTTTGTTAATGTGTTAGCTGGATCTTGATGAATCTCTTTAAGATCGCAGAGATCATAGCCATCAAGAGTTATTCTGCCAATCTCATCTTGTTGTTTAACTACTTTACCATCTGCATTATAGGCAACAATCTTAGTATTTCCAAGACCATCAATAAACGCTACTGTCTGACCAAAAATATCACTTTGCTCTGTGCTTGTAGTTATTGGAGTGCTGTCTGAATCACAACTGATAATGATATGGGTTCTTTGATCCTGATCATATTGGTGCAGTACTATATCTTGTTCGGCGTTAGTTTCTTGCACCAGGCGACCAAAAGCATCATATTGCAGAGTATGGATGGCAGCATTTGCATCTGTTACTGTAACTGGGAAGCCAAGACTATCGTAATCAATATTAGTGCTATTGCCTAAAGCATCAGTTACTTTTGTTTTTTTGCCTAAGGGATTTTGATACTCAGCACTTACGCTAATTGCTAAATCTCCAGCTACAGTTTGGGTCGTTATTTCCAGACCACGTTGCTCAAAGGTATGCGCTATGGTCATGCTTGGCGCGGTATCTGCTACTGGTTTAGATTCTAAAACACACTCTTTAAAAGCATCATATTGATATTGCGATAGATAACCATCTGGATCGGTTTTGCTTACAACAAGTCCGCGTTTATCCAGAGTAAGTTGGGTAATAACGTCTCGGGCATCATCTTTGAGCGCAGTAAACATCTGCTGAACTGTGTCAGTTATAAAACCACCGGTTAATTGTGCTATTTGATCGGCACTTAACAAATTAGCATATTGCCTTTGCGCGGTTATATCACTAAAAGTATTATAGCTGGTTTCGCTTACGCGGCCGCCAGGTTTAACTGTAAAACAGAGCCGGTGATTAATATCATAATAGTAAAAAGTTAGGTTGCCTTTAGGATCTGTTGTAGTTAATTTTAAGCCATTATCAGCATAGGTGGCTTTTATAACTCTATGTTGCCAAATCTCCGTTATTAACTCCTGCTTTCGATCTGGAGTTAGACTTGGATCCTTTTCAATCGCCACTAAAAGTCTTACAACCTCAGGTGGACACTCTGTAGTAACTTGATCAAAAATATCATACCGCGCTAAAACTGTTCGCTCAGAAATTGGATCCTTTTGATCAACTAAGGCGCAAGAAAGTTTATTCTCCATGCTGTCGTAGTGGGTAAATTTTACTGCAGCAGCAGGCAAGGTTCTTTTGATTTCTCGGCCTAAAGCATCATAAAAATAACTGGTGTGTTGATCTTCAGGATCAGGTATGGGCGTAATTCCATCAGTCGGTTTTTTGGCATATCTGATGTCACTTGCAATTTTGCCTGAAGCATAATAGCTGTGTGTTGTTAAATAGCCTTCATCATCAATTTCAGCAATGCATTGCTCCGCTGCATTATAGTAATAATAGCTATGAATTTGGCTATTAACTATTTTTTCAAGCAGACGTCCAGCTGCATCTCTTCTATATTCTGTTAAATAATCAGCAGGATCAATTTCAGTTATTTTATTGCCATTGCCATCATAACCATATTGCCAAACTCGATCATTGGTATAATCAGGCATTAAACCTAGATTTCCGCCATCTAGTAAAGTCTGCAGTTGATCAGAGGTCAACTGATCATGGTAACTGATTTTATCAGTTAGATTGTTGAGCGAATCATATTTAAATTCAGTTATATAATTTTCTCTATCAACTAAATATTTTAATCTGCCACTGGCATCAGAGAATTTATAACACGAGCGATCATTGACAGCATCTGGTTCTAATAGATAACGCAGATCACCAATAGATGGCACAATGCCTGGAAATGGCTGTAATTGGGATGCTGGAATTTTATTAGCATAAGCTATCTCCTCTACATAGCTATTTTGCCTGCTATAGATAAAACCTTTAACACTGCCATCAGCACTAATTTCATAGAGTAATCTATTTTGACGATCAAAAAAGGTATAGTTACAATTACCATCTGGTTTATGAGTAATAATTACCCGGCCCAATTGATCACGTTCACATTGGGTATGCCGTAATTCTGCACTATCTTCAGTAATCATTAAACTTTGAGAATTGTAGGTTATCTTTTCTGTACGGCCGTTGGGTTTGGTAATAGTTAAAGTACGAGAAGCATCATCATAATCATAAAAGGTCATGCGAGCTTCAGTTGCATTTACAGCCTCTTCTTTAGAGGTCAAGCGCTGCAAAGCATCATAATATTGAGTATAAGTTGTATCCTGACCCTCGGTCTGTTTTACAACTTTAGTTAACCAATTTCCCGCATAATTCCAACTGACATTGGTTTTAGCCATAGCAGCGTTTGATATGCCTTTGCCATCCGGATCAATATCGCTATATATTCTAGTTTCGGTAATTTGACCCCGACTGTTATATTGATATTCAGTTAAACTTATCTGCTGTGGATCTTGCAGAGCCACCCAGTTCGTCATATCAGTAAGTGATGGAACTTGGTCTGACCCTAAAGTGCTAATATCATAAATTGCATTTAGGTAAATCCGTTTTGAGGTTGGATAGCCAGTAGTATCACAGCGATATTCGATTACTCCGCCTTTAGGATCAATTGCAAAGCGTAAAACTCGATGACCATTACTATCAAAATTAGTATCATAAACATATCTTGTAGTATAAAAATTTATAATTGTAGCACCATCCAATAGATCTTTAATTTCGCTGGTTAATACTCCAGTTTGTTGGTCCCGCAAAAAATGGGTTGCCTGCCTATCAGGATATTGATGAAACTGTACTGCACCGATTGCATCATATTGCAGCTTCTCTACGCCGCCATCTGGATGCTTAATATCTTCAAGTAAACCAGAATCATAATAGCTATATGTCGTTAGATCACCATCACCAACTGGAGTTACATCTCCAGTTTCACGTTTAAATTGAGTTATGCATTGTTTGTCATCGAGCGTAATTGTATTTTTTTGAGCATCAGCTGAATCAGTAATAGTAACTACAGGCTGCTGACTATAATCAAAACTAAAACTGCTATAAGATGGATAGCCGGCAAAAATTCGAGTCAAATAATAGGCACTATTTTCTCGACTAATTTCAAAATTAAATTGGGTTCCATCAGTTTGATTCATTCCATACAAAAATCCACCTTGATAGATATAACTAATCGTATAACTATCGCCAATTGTAGTAGATAACAGCTTATTTTCTGGATCAAAAATAGAGCGCTGTAATACAGTTTGAGTACCATTCTCAACCATAATTATTGATACTTGCGTACCTTGTGGGCAAAGATCATAACTAAATTGATATACAGTGCCTGTAGGACTAGTAATGCTTCTGATCCTATTTTGACTGTCATAGGTATAGTGTGAGGCATTGCCTTTTGCATCAATCCGATTAACCAGATTACCGTTTGCGTTATACTCTTCGATGCATCCTGTTTCCAAATCATGCCGCTGCCACACTCCGCGCGAATCATTATAGGTTATCTGCGCTCTGGCTTTACCATTTGCAGGCGCAATATAGGCTCCAAATCCAGTGTCATAAATATAAACGCTCTCATGTCCATCCTCTTCTATTACGCCAATTGCCCCACTAGTATGAAATGGCGGAATACCGGTTAATGACCTAATGCTAAAATGCCATGGATTTCCTGTAGATTGACTGTTATAGACAAAACCCAAGTTTAGCTGAGCATTTAACTCCATGGCTGTAACCATGTGGTCAACTACTACTAAATTACCATTCGCAGCATTAGCATAAGCTTTAACTCCAGCTTGCCCCATTGTTCTCGATGGCAGCAACTCTCCAATTTGGTCTAATGATGAATAGCTAGCGCCTAAGCCATCGCTTGCAATTAATGTAAATGGATATTTAAACATGATTACCTCCCAAACAGTCTGTTTGTCTCTGCTCGATTAATTGACCACCCGGAACTGAATAGGCAAAAGTCTCTAGCCCACGTTCAGCTGCCGCGAAAAAGCCATGCTTTTGATAGCTCTCTTGCATGTTAGTTACAATTTTTTTGCCATTTAAAAATATTGGCAATGACAAATAACCGATTAAAGGGTTACCGGTTAAGGCGCCGACAGCAAAAGCAATTCCATAGGCTCCCGCTAGGGTTAACAGTCCATTTGTTGCTTGTTCAAGAGGACTTTTTGCAATCACTGTAACATCATGCACTAATGCTGGGACTCCGCCGAACTCAGCTCGCGCTGCCATCTCTGTCATAATGCTAAGTAGTTGCCCTTCATGAGTATTCAAATATCCAGCCAATCTAGTTTGCATAGTTTTACTTAAACAACGAGAGATTAAACCTGCGGCTTCATGCCGAAATGCCAGTAAAAATCCAGCCAAACAATAGAGCAGCTGAATTTTAACCTCTGTTGTACCTAAAGTGTCGGCAAAAAGGCGCAACAAACTGGAAAAATCTTCGCCATAGTTTTTGCGATAAAAAGTTCTAGCGGCTATTGGATCTACCTTTGGCATTTGTTCCATAATGCCATTAAATACAAATGTTAATGGCGGCTCCAGCCTAGATCCAGGCGATATATCAGGCATAATATTACAACTTAAAATATCTACTTGGCTTGGGTCGATTTGATTCGCTGCTAGCTCAAAACTCGTTATATTAGCTGCTGAAAAAACATGGCATAGTGCCTGCGCTCCACTGTTGCCGATTCCATTATCAACTAGAGATAAATTTAATAATTGGCTATCAGGCCCTGCTGCAAAAATTGCCTGGCTAAGGTCCTGACTGAGTTTTTGCTTTCCTAAATCACTTTGGTGCGAAACCGGAGCAATTAACTTTTGTGCTAGTTCTAAAGCTCCAGCATCAGCTATTTGATTACTATCAAGCTTTACAGATTGTATAGAGCTTGTTGGTAGCGCATCAGCAAAAGCTAGAGCCCCTTCTGCGGTAATGCCGCAACCACTAAGATCAAGCTTAAGCAAATGAGTTTGAGCCAGAGTTGCAGCTAATTCGCTAAGGCCTGCATCAGTTATTGGGTTACCTGCTAAAACTGCGCTCGTTAAAGTAACATTCCCCGTTGCAAATGCATCTGCCATTGCAGTTGCACCTTCAGCGCTAATCTGGTTAAACCCAAGATTAATTCTAGTTACAGGGCATAAAGGATCTACAAAAGTAACACTGCTTAAACTGCTGATTCCAACATCGCCAATACGATTGCCAGAAAAATCTATATCAGCTACAGAAGAGTTGCCAAGGCTCTCTGCAATGTATGGCATACTGACTGGCGAAATATAATTATTTGCTAAATTTAAGCTGATAATTTTTGTATGCGGCAAATTAAAACTTAATGTAATAACGCCGCGGTCACCTATGCCCGTGTTGCTTACATCTAATTGGGTTATAGCAGAATCAGCTAACGCTTCAGCAATAAACATCATCCCTTCATCAC
>JAGLXC010000138.1 GCA_023133095.1 Gammaproteobacteria bacterium
TACAATTGGGTAATAACCCAAGCCATAGGCTTTGGAGTAAACGTAGCAACCCTGTATTCGAGGTAGTAAAAAATCCGGCCACAACTGCTAGATGGGAGCAGACGCTAGAAGAGATAGCAGCTGGCAAAGCTGATTTAGAGGAGTTTTTATATGATCAAAAAGATGTGCTAGCAGCTATGCTAGATCAGCTTACAGGAAAACAAAGCTAATTACACTGGAAGCTTAGGAGACGCTACCAAGGATGCTCCATCTTGCCCTAAATGTGGCAATCTTATGCGTAAGATTAAAGGCAAAAATGGATACTTTTGGGGTTGTTCTGGCTATCCAGAGTGCAAGAATGTTTTACGGCATGAACCTAAATAGGGTAATTAAATTAAAGATATCATTTTACAGTGGTATGATTAGTAATGGGGGTTCGAGCTATGAAAGCAAATATTCAAATTATAAAAGAAGGTTATAAAGTTACTGTCACAGATGCAAATAGTGACAGGAAGATTGATTTTATAACCTTTTCCAAAGGTGTTTCTAGGGCAGAAGATTTTATAGAGATAAAATTTAATGATGTAGTTCCTGGAGATGCTGGTAAAGAATTGCTGTGGCGTAAAGCTGGTTGTGTTAGAGGCTATCAACGTTATGTGCAAGATACAGGGGTGTTATTTGAGTTTTCTATTGCTCCACAAGAAGCAAGAGGCGTATTAATGCTGACGGGGTATCTTGATAATACATTAGAGGCACTTGAAAATCAGCAATTCATTGATCGAGATGTTTTACAAATCATACAAGATAGCAGCGATATAAAATCTTTATTAGAGGAGAATAAGCAATATTTTGGGAGAGATGAGCAGGAGAGTGGCGAAGAAATTGTTGCTAGGCCATTTTTGAGGTAAGAAGATACAGCAAGTGTTGCTGCGTTGATTTCCAAGACTAATCCTGTATTTAATTCTTTTGTGCCTCCTAAAGGTTACCAGCCATATCTTGGAGATGATTTCCAAAGAGATGGTGTGTTAATATCTAGTGATTCTAAATTAGGGCGTCTTGATCCAAATGCTCAGAAAATAATGCATACATTAGATCAGACCAACAAACTTGGCTTTTGATAAGTAATTAATACAGGGTCAGGTATGGACATGAGATATGTAACCTAAATAAAGCAAAAAACACGGTATTGCTAACATTTTTTGGCGGTTTATAATTGCCTGCATGTAAAAAAAGTAGAGAAAAAATACAAATGTTTAGTCTTAGTATGAAATTGATTTCAATATCAATTATTGTGTTATTTATGTTGGGATGTGTAGATGCATATACAGAGCCTCAAAGTGGACCAACAGCCAATATTTCAATATCTGGTTACAATGGATATGATTTGGCTGTAAGTATATATACGCATTCTTACAGTTGTGCTGGAGAGGAAAATGTTCCATATAAGCCATTAGCTAAAATGACAACTAAGCACCCACTAAAAATACCTGCAGACAAATTATTTACGTTTATGGTAAATTTATCCTCTATATTTCAATGCCCCATGCTTGTTTCATTTTATCCTCAAGCTAACGAAAATTATCTTGTTTATTACAATTTATCTGATGATAATTCAAAATGTCATATAAAGATTTACAATGCTGAAGATGGAACAAAAGGTATGCTAATACCTGTTCCATTTTATCACAGAACATATGAGTCTAGCCTTGCTAATCTTTTTGGAGCTAATAGCACGGTATGCACAGATTTCTTATCTACGATCTCATAGCCATAAATACAGTAGAAAACACGGTATTGCCAACATCTATTATATATTTATAATATACGATATGTGTACCAACAGACAACTAGACAAATCACAGGCCAAAGAGGATGCCTTGCCGGTGCTAAAACTAGCTGAAGCGCTATTGTTCAAGATAGTGATATTGAAAAATATATCACTAATGAGAGAAACAGCATGGGAATAAAAAGTCATATTATAAAAATAATATTTTGTTTTTTATTAAGTCTTGTTATTACAGGGTGTGCTACGCCACATATGTCAGCAGCGGATAAGGCAAAAATTAAAAATATAAATATTGATAACAAAATCAAGGTTCCAAATCTTACCTACACATCACAGGGTGAGGAACTTGCTGATACCTCTGCGGGTGTTTTGGGCGCTATCATGCCAATAGGGGCATTGGGTGCTGCGGTAGTAGCAGGCGGGGCAAGCGTCGCGGCAGGAAATTCTGTGGCTAATCCTACTAGCAAAGAGTTAATGAAGTTAGCTGCTGACAATAATATTCATATAGATCAAATCGTTGTTAAGCAGATTTCATCCCAAATAGAGCAAAATACCCAGTTTAAAATTAGCAGCATAGCATCTGCTGATGCCAAAATGTTAATAAATATAAATTACTATGGTTTGTCTGCTAGCAGTGCTTTTAGTTCTAAAATTTATCCAGTTCTTTCAGTTGATATTAAAGTTGTATTGGCAGATGGCAAGGTAATATGGAAGGACCGTATTTATGTTAGCGAACTTACTGCAGGCACGCCTGCTTGTACATTGGCTGCAATAAAACAAAACCCACAATTATTGTCTGTAGAATGGAATGCTGCAGCCAATAAAGTGGCAAAAGATTTCGTAAAAGCAATTTAATGAAATTAACACGGAGAAACGATGATGAGAAAAATATTATTAATGCTTGGCTTGTTATTGCCAACAATTGTTTTGGCAGAAAACAATGCTGCCAATCTTAATTGGAGTCCGGAAAATGTGTCAACCAAAGCTGCGGTTCAACCTGATCCAATAAAGACAGTTAACTATCAAGATGAAAATAGAGGTTATGTATACGTAGGTTTCGATTTAGGTTATGTAAACAATCATTATAATAATTGGTGGCAAAAGTATGAGAGTGATGTTTTTGCGCCTACCACAACTGAAAGTGATGGGTTTGCCGGCAGAATAAAAATGGGAGTCAAGTTTAATCAGTATTTTGCTCTTGAATTAGGCTTGCTAATTTCACCAAAAGTTAAATTTAATAACATTTCCTTTAATGGTTCTGGTAACGGTCCAGATGAAACTTTTCGACAAAATATTTTGGATACTTCGGTAAAATTATCGTTACCGTTGAAAGATAAAATTCAATTATTTGCCCAAACAGGGCTGGGCGGAGTTTTTCGCTATGATCTTAAGGCGACCTATCATGGGCATACTAATGTTGATGATACAGATATTGCTGCACAAACTACTTTTATACTTGGAGGGGGAGTCAATTATGATATCAGTCGTCACTTCTTATTGGATTTGCTTTACTTACATTATTTTGCATCATCTGATTTTCCGGGAACAGATTTTCTTGCTGCTGGGTTAGCATATAAGTTCTAGATACGTGACCAGGTCTGGATATGAGACATGTAACTTATGCCGTCTGTAAATAAAGATATGATAAATTGGTTAGCTATAGAATCAATAACAGGCAGTATCGGCTAGAATAAGAACTTGGAGTGTAATGACCAATGAAGAAAGAATTACAAAGAACCGGAGTTGATGGGCTTTATCAGAAAATAGCTGGGCATGTGCGTGCAGCACGCAATAACATAGCTCGCTTTAAATGCAGGGTCAAGTCTTGACATTGCAGTTACTGATTAGAGAGTATTCATGGCTGGGCAAGCCCGGACAGTTTCGCCGGGAGCTGCAGGGAGATTGACTCTATAGTAATCTGCATTCGCGAAGT
>JAGLXC010000139.1 GCA_023133095.1 Gammaproteobacteria bacterium
CGCTGCTCAGAAGCATTCTCTGAATAGGCCTTGCAATAGTCACTTCGGCCGCCCTCACCCGCAATAATAGTTACGATATGGGAATCATGAGTACTATAAAATCCAAATGCAGCCAATTCTGCATCATCAGGGTGCGGAGCAATTACTAATGTTTTTGAATTATCTGCTATTTTATTTTGAAAAATAAGTAGCTCTGCTGACTCTAGCTGCCAGGTTAATCTGTTGCTACTTAGCTTTACACACTGGCCTGGCTTAACAACATTAGCTAACTCTGAAAGATTAAAATAGCGAACACCGCTGTTTTTGCGCTCCAAATACTGTTCCTGTGAAAAGCCATTTGTCTCTACTTTAAGATATGGCAAAGAAAATTTATTATACCATTTATCTTTAACATGTAGCTTAATCAAAACAGTATCACCTACAGAGTCAATCTTTGGCCAAATAAATTTATCACCCTTAAGTAACAAAGGAATAGGTTTAGCAGTTGAAGAAAAATCGTAACTGTAATTCATGTTATTTAGCCAATGCTAGATAGTTGCGTTGAAATGTCTCTAAATTAAAGATCTCCAGACGTTTGGCAATCTTCTCCCCCAGCTCTTTTCTTGCCTCATCTGACAACGAATAGATCCTAAGCATCTCTGTAGCCAAAGCATTAACATCATCTGGCTGAACTAGCTTAGTTGTATCTCCCATAATCTCAGATATTCCTCCACCTGTAGTGGTAATGATGGGTAATTTATATACCATAGCTTCCAGCAAAACCTTACCAAAAGGTTCGTTCCTTGATGTCAACAAAAACACATCAAAGGCCGACATGTAATTAGCGGCCTTAGGCACTAGTCCTGCTAATTTTATTTTTCCATTCAACCCTAAATTTTCTACCTGCTGCAAAAGAGCTTGTTGCCTCACACTCCCCCCAATAATGATCAACTTGCTATTAGGTGCCTTAGTCTCTATTTTTGCAAAAGCATTAATCATTAGATCATGCGCTTTATCCAGATTCTCATTTTCCGCCCCAACGGAACCAAATACAAACTCATTTTGCTCTAACTGTAACTTATCGCATGCGTCTGGAAAAGTTAGCTTATCCTGCTCTAATGCACTAACGTCTATTGCTTGGTGAATAACAACGCATTGCTTTGGGTTTAATCTTGGCGCATATTGGAGCAATTCTTGCCTTGTAGCCTCGGATACTGAAACAATTGTTACATTTTCTGCTAACTGCTGCTCTACAAACTTTCTCCCCTTTTTATTAATATAAGTTGAGCCATGAATGACAGAGTATACCCGAGGAATCCTAATTATTTTTGTAACCATGTTGGCAATAGCAGATGCTTTATATTGATGGCAAATTGATATTTTAAACCTTTTTTGTAGATGCAATCTAAGCACACGCAAAACACAAAAAAACTTCTGCCTAAATGGCTGCTGCTCTAACTGCCAACAAATCACTTTACCTCTATATTCCTTAAGCCTCTCAACAGTCAAAAGCCCACGCAAAAAAACTGTTGTTACTTCATATTCATCTTCTGGAAAAGCATCATTAATAGCCTTATGGTAATCAAACCCAGAGTTAATCACATAACGGCAAATATGTAAAATATTTTGTTTCATCAGACTTCGAAATACTCTTTATACCAATCAACAAAATATTTCACTCCATCAGCTACTTCTGTTTTTGGCCTATAACCAAAATCTTTTTGCAACAATGCGGTGTCTGCAAAAGTTGCAGCAACATCGCCTGGCTGCATTGGTAGCATATTCAAATTGGCTTTTTTATTTAATACTGCTTCTATAGCTGCAATAAAATCCAATAACATAGTTGGTTTTCCATTGCCAATATTATAAACCCTATAGGGCGCGTAACTTGTTGCAGGCGAAGCATTATTTTGCCATGCTAGATCAGGCGCCGCAGACTTTGCCAGCACCTGTAAAATTCCAGCGACTATATCATCAATATAGGTAAAATCACGTCGCATATCGCCATGGTTATAAACATCAATTGGCTCACCATTAATAATATTTTTCACAAACTTAAACAGTGCCATATCAGGTCGCCCCCAAGGACCATAAACTGTAAAAAACCTAAGTCCAGTACATGGCAGTTTAAATAGACTGGCATAGCTGTGCGCCATTAACTCATTTGCCTTTTTAGTAGCAGCATATAGAGATACTGGATGATCCACTGCATCAGCCTCTGAAAAAGGTTGCTTTACATTAGCGCCATAAACTGAACTGCTAGAGGCAAACACCAAATGCTCTATTTTGTGCTGCCGGCAGCACTCCAGGATATTGCCGAACCCAACCAAATTAGCATCAATATAGACCCTGGGATTTTCTAAGGAGTATCTAACTCCTGCCTGCGCAGCCAAATGAACAACTCGGCCAAAATTATGCTCGGAAAACAGCTCCAGCATAGAACCAGCATCATTAATATCAAGTTTTATAAACTCAAAATCAGAGTATGCTTTCAATTGCGTCAACCTATCCTCTTTGAGTTTTGGCAAATAGTAATTGTTCAGATTATCAATGCCAACAATAGTCTTACCCTGCTGCAACAACTTAGTAGCAACATGATATCCAATAAAACCAGCGACACCTGTGATTAATATTTTCATATCATTAAGCTTATCATCTTAAGTTAAATAATTCCAAAAACAAATGCTGAACTTCTGGCTTCTTATGCCAATGCCCAACAAACCGCTGTAGATCTTTTTTAAAGGCGCCACTCAACCGATACCCTAATTTAGAGCATTGCCGCATACTATCTAAATCAGTAAGATAAACATGGCGCTGATGGATAATAAAATTTTGCGGCTTAGTATCTCCGTGCCTTATCTTTTTATCACTCAACAAGCACAGTATGCCAACAACCTCATTAGCTACAACAACGCCATCATCTTGAGCTTGCTGCTGAGAAAAATATCGGTTAACTGAAGTAGACTCCAAATACTCTGTTATAAAATAAGACTTAAATCTAAAAGGTCCAAAACGTTGCTCTAAAATTGCAACAGGAGCCGGGGTTGGAATCTGATAGTATTGCAACAAATGTGCATTAGCCCAACAAAATGCAGCCCGGCTAGGTCTAAACATCCGCTTTAAGAGGTGAAAAAAACTCTTAATATTATAGCGCTTTATAACCCATTCATGCTTATCCCAAACCACCTTCGCTACTGTGCAAGTAGTGCCCTTTTTTAACTTTTCCCCTTGCTCAATAGCTGAATCTAGCTGATTAAACAACTGCAACATATTTTGCGAACAATAGTTGCGTTGACAAATATAGCGTCTCCGCCAACTCTTCTGATAAACAACTCTTGAGCAATTACGAAATATCTTTTTAAGCCTTAGCTTAGCCTTTTGCTTACAGTAATGGTTAAAATATCGCTTCAATTTTGCGAGATTAGAAGCTGTAACTGGCAAATTTCGTAGTGCAGTATAAATCGGATAAACAGTATCACATATAGCCACTCTTTGCGGCACTGCTTGAGCTAATAGTAACGCCAACTGCTTTAAGCCTGCATTAAAAGCCATGGATTTATTATTTCGAGCAAAATGCATCTTACCGCTATCAATAAGATATAATACATCGTTCTCTGCATAGATAAAATTTCCCAAGTGCAAATCTAAATGTGAAGCCCCAACATTATGCAACTTTGCCAGCAACTCTACCATTTGCTGCAAAATAGCCTGCTTAAGCTTATTCTCTTCAAATGCCAGTTTAGCAAATAGCTCTGACATAGA
>JAGLXC010000014.1 GCA_023133095.1 Gammaproteobacteria bacterium
GTTTTGGCAGGATCACAAGGCTTTTATCCATTACTTCAATATTAAGGCTTTCTGCTTGCTTGCTATCCCAGAAGAATTCTGCTTCTTGTTTTCGGATTGCAACATTTAGATTTTCGCCATGCCATTTTATTTTAAACCGGATCTCTTCCCAGTTGGTTGGGAGCCATGGTTTAAAGGTAAGCTGGCGATTTTTTACCCGCATGCCGCCAAAGCCACACACTACTGCTTGCCAGGTGCCGCCAGTTGATGCCATATGGATACCATCCTGGGTACTGCCTTTATGGTCGTAGAGGTCAATTTCTGAGGTGTAGGTGAAATATTTCACTGCCTTTTCAATGTTTCTGGTTTCAATCGCCATGATCGCATGGATTGAGGCGCTTAAGGATGATGCATGCATAGTACGCGGCTCGTAAAAGGCATAATTTACCTTTTTGATCTCATCATTAAACTCATCAGCCAGAATATAGAGTAAAGCCACAACATCTGCCTGTTTTACTAACATGGTTGTGCCCGAGTTGAAATCGCCTAAACCTTTAGGATAGATAGGCATGCCTTCATCATCCAATTCTGTGACAGAGACATCACGTAATTTAAAGTAATCTTCGAACTCTTCAAACAGTTTGGTGCTAGGATCGTATAAGATATAGATTTTTTTTGCGATATTTTCCCAGCTGTCAATCTCTTCATCCGCGATATTCAGTGTTTGACTTATGGCATTGAATGCATCTGGTTGCTGTGTATGGAGCCAATGATAAAGTTCAACAGCTTTTTGGAGGTTCCATCTGGCCATTGAGTTGGTGAAGACATTATTATTTACATGTTCATGATATTCATCAGGTCCAATAACGCTGCTTAGTTCATAACGATCTTTATCTTTATTATATTCTAAGCGACTGGCCCAAAAACGCGCAGTTTCAAAAATAATGGGCGCAGCATTATTAATTAAGAAATCAACATCTAAGGTGGCTGCAAAATAGGAGCCAAGGCCGCGAACTACATCTGCGGTAATGTGAATCTCCTCTTCGCCAGGCCAAATTCGGTGTTTACCGTCAGGCGACCATCTTGGGGTCTCTTCATGGCCATAATCTGCTGACTCCCATGGATAGCGTGCGCCTTTATAGCCTGTTAATTCAGCGTTCTCTTTTGCGCCTTCTAAGGTATTATAACGATACATTAACAGGCTTTTAGCAGTAGCTGGTTGGGTGTAGATAAAAAATGGTAGTGCAAATATTTCAGTATCCCAGAAGATATGGCCTTTATAGCCTTCACCTGATAGAGTTTTGGCCCCTATGTTGGTTTTAGGATCAAATTCATTGGCAGAGATTAATAGATGGTAGATATTGAAGCGTAAAGCATGTTGAGCTTTTTTATCGCCAACTATAATTACATCAGAATCATGCCATTTTTGCTCCCAAACTTTTTTATGCGCTGCAAAACGTTTGTCAAAGGATAGAGCAATATTTTGGGTTAGAGTCTTTTCACATGTTGCAGCAAGTGCTGTTTTATCAGTGTCGCGGGATGTGTGGATTGTGACTATTTTTTCAATCTGGATTAGCTCGCCCTTTTTAGCTTTAACATTGGCAACATGATAGGTGCGTTCATAATCACACATGCAATACATATCGGCTTTATTTTTACTGGTAACGTTTAGAGCTGATGCATAGCCAAGTGAATGTGGTCTATCTAAGGTTTGCATCTCTAGATATAGATTATTATTGCTTAGTGGTTTGGTTACAACGTGAGAGAGATGTTTGCTCTTCGCCCATTTTTCCCATTTGACCTCTGGGTCAAAGTTCATGGAGTTGTAGGCTGGAATGCGATCAATATTAAATGTATGGCCATCTATAACACTGCGAATAGTGATTTCACCAGAGTAGTTTTCAGGTGTTACTGTAGCTTTTATTTCGCACAGATGTTGTTCGGCAAAACTGGTATAGCGAATACTTTCATATCGAGTAATATGGCCTTTGGGATCTTTAAATCGGGTCAGGCGATAGAGTAATCCCTGTTTTAAATCCAGGATGCGGTGGAATTCAATGATTTCAGAGTTCTGGAGGCTAAGACGTTCGTTGTTGGCTATGATAGTTAATGGTACCCAGTCTGGTGCATTTACCATATGTACTACACTTGAGTCATGATGATCAAACAGACCATTGATAAAGGTTTGCGGAAATGCAGCGGTGTGCGAACTTTCTAAAGAGCCTCTAGTGCCAAGATAACCATTACCAAGAGTGAAGATTGTTTCGAAATGGTTGATCCGGTTGATATCAAACTCTTTTTCCTCTACCAACCACTCTTTTGAACTTAAAAGGTCTTTTAAATTGTTCATGCTTTATTTCCTAATGTTTATCATTTGATTAGCATCTATAGTATGTTCTATATCATTTACTACAACATTAATCGCTTTATCTGATTCATTGTCTATTATAACACTATCCCTGGTAATTTTAACGTTTAATAAACAGCCACGAAAGCTGGTCTTGAAACTATACGATTTCCAGTTTGGCAGCATAAATGGAGCAAAGGTTAATTTGCCATTTTTGACCCACATTCCAGCCAGACCATGGGCTATTACTAACCATGAGCCAGCCATGCTGGTAATATGACAGCCTTCACTAACTTCGCTATTGTAATCATCCAAATCTAAGCGTATGGATCGTAGTAGTAGTTCATAGGTTTTATCAGTATAGCCTAATCTAGCTGCCAAAATAGCATGCGTAGATGGCGATAGTGATGACTCATGCACTGTGCGAGGCTCATAAAAGTCAAAATTCTTTTTGATTGTTTCGTGATCAAATTGATCCATAAAAAAGTAGATGCCTTGCAACACATCGGCTTGTTTAATAAAGCAAGAGCGGAGAATTCGATCCCAGGACCAGTATTGGTTAATTGGTCGTACCGCAGGGTCGAGATCTTTAGCCATAATTTGCTCTTTATCAAGATAATCTTCTTGTTGTAAAAATACGCCGGTAGTTTTATCAATAGGAAAGTACATGTTGGAAATAATGTCTTGCCACTTTTCACTCTCTTCAGTTTCCTTAAAGTTTAATTTCTTAGAAAGAGTGCTATATTTTTCGGGTGAAGCCTGTTTCACATAGTCAATAACTTCTATGGCATATTTCATAGTCCAGCAGGCAATATTGTTGGTATGCCAGTTGTTATTGATGTTGTTTTCGTACTCATTTGGACCTGTTACTCCATGGATAACATATTGATTTTTTGCTGGAGAAAAGTGCACTCTTTGGGCCCAATAGCGAGCAATGGCAATTAAAACTTCTAAGCCATAATCGACTAAATAATTTTTATCGTCAGTGTAACGGACATAATTAAAGATAGCATGCGCCATAGCGCCATTACGATGGATCTCTTCAAAAGTTATCTCCCACTCGTTCTGGCACTCATCTCCGTTTACTGTTGCCATCGGAAACAGTGCTGCTCCATTGATATAACCTAAAGCTGCTGCATTTTTTATCGCTTTATCTAAATGGTTATAGCGATATAGGAGTAGATTTTTAGTTACCGCTTCTGGCGCTGTGCTCAAGTAATAGGGCACGCAAATAGATTCTGAATCCCATTGGATAGTGGCGCCATATTTTTCTCCAGTAAAGCCTTTTGGATTGACATTTAGGCGTTGATCTTTGCCTGAGAATGTTTGCGCCAATTGGAAAATGCTAAAGCGAATTCCTTGTTGCATAGCTTCATCGCCTTCAATAATAACATCATTTTGCTGCCATTTTTCAGCCCATGCCGTACGCTGTTCATTTAGCATAGTATCAAAGCCTTTACTCATAGCATTTTTCGATAGTTCTTTACACTTAGGCAGCAATTGTTCAAGCTCATAATCATGTGAAGTTACATTAGCGGCATATTTATAAATTGTAACAGTTTGATCTGTTTGTGTTGGAAGTGTAATTTGATGCGCTACATGTTTGTCTTGCTTAATAGCTTCGATTTTAGAAGTCGCAGGAGTTATGCTAAAGCTCATTCCAGTACAAACATGGATGTCATGCTTGGTGGTTTTAGTAGTAATGAAAGCTGCATTTTTTTCGGTTTTTTCAGCAACAGTTGCAACAAATGTGTCACCATAATTTGTGCTTTCATTTTTTACATCACTATCAAGATATGGCGTGATTGTCATTAAGCTATTTGAGAAATTAAGCGGTGTAACCGAGTATTTTATTGCGCCTATCTCTTTATCTACTAAGCTTATAAATCGCAGGCTTTCTATCTTTAGCTTTTTGCCGCTGGCTAATGTGGCTGTAAATGAACGCTCTAAATAGCCCTCTTGCATGTTTAACACTCGAGTAAAATCATTGACTTTACAGGTGGCTAAATCTAGCGTTTCATTATCGATCGCGACATCAATGCCAATCCAGTTGGTGTTGTTAGCAATTCGAGCATAATACTCTGGATAGCCATTTTTCCACCAGCCAACTTTGGTAGGGTCAGGAAAATATACGCCTGCAATATAGTTACCTTGCAGCATGTCACCGCTATATTTTTCTTCAAAGCTAGCTCGTTGCCCCATATAGCCATTCCCTATGCTAAAGAGGCTCTCTGAGCTGCGATTGTTATCAGGATTAAATCCCTCTTCTATTATTTTCCAGGGATCAATTTTTAGATACTGATTCATCGGTTATTTCCTGATTTTCTTTATCATTGATAAAGAGTGTTAAAAAAGCAGCGATAATGAAACATACTCCTGCTAAAAAGATAATCGACATAGCATGATTGTGAAAGAAGTGATGCACAATAAAGCCAAGAGATAAAGCCGCAATAATTTCCGGGAGGCAAATAGTCATATTAAATAGGCCCATATATACGCCCATTTTATCTTTAGGCAAAGAGTTTCCTAGCATAGCATAAGGGATAGTCGAAACACTGGCCCATGCTGCACCAATTCCAATCATAGCAATGTATAAATGGGCAGGAGTATGCATGTAAGATGATGACATTAAACCAATAGCGCCTAATAATAGAGAAAATATATGCACATATTTACGCGACATAAGACGTGATAAAAATGGAATAAGGTAGGCATAGACAAAGCTAAACAATGTGTATAAAGCAAAGCATAAGCCACCTACAGCAATACCATGTTCTAACATTTCCTGATAGCGAAAATTGTGAATTACAGTAGCTCCAGGCGGTAGGCCAAAGATGTTTTGCGCTACAGCCAAGCCATAGTAGAGAAACATACAAAAAAGTCCTAACCAGGTAAAAAATTGGACATAGGATATTTCACGCATGATTTTTGGCATATGGAGTAGATCAATGAAAATAAGTCGTAAATCTATAATTTTTTGTATTAGAGGTTTTTGATGTTTTTTCTGCCACAGTTGCATGTCCTCAGGCGGATACTCTTTTGAGTTAAAGATGGTCCATAAGTTGGCCAAAATAAAGAAAGCTGCACCAATGTAAAAAGAGAGCCTCAACGTTAGTGGGATATGTTCAGTTGGGATGTCATGAACATGAAAAAAATGCAACATTAGCCATGGCAGGGCTGATGCTAAGGTGCCACCAATGCCGATCATGCAGGTTTGGATCGCAAAGCCTTTAGTCTGTTGGTTCGCTGGAGCTACATCTGCGATTAAAGCGCGGTATGGTTGCATTGCAATATTAACGCTGCCATCTAAAACCCACAAAAGGACGGCTGCCATAAATAGTGAGGTGGAGTTGGGCAAGAAAATTAATGCGCAGGTGGATAA
>JAGLXC010000140.1 GCA_023133095.1 Gammaproteobacteria bacterium
GTAATGAGGTGAGTCTGTCTAGTGCCCAAGCAACATGTTCGCGCACTAAGTCTGAGGAGTGCTGCAGGCGAGATTTTAGCGCTGCAATAGTTTGGCCATTTTGCGGCGAGTTGCCAAGGGCAACGGCGATGTTACGAAGCCAACGTTCATGGCCAATTCTGCGAATGGATGAACCCTCGGTTTTGATTAGAAACTCCTCTTCGCTCCAACCAAAAAGTTCTATTAGAGTTGCTGTGTCTAAATTATTGCGGGGTTGAAAATCTGTTAATGGGCTTGTTTTAGCAAAGCGATTCCAGGGGCAGGCTGCCTGGCAAAAGTCGCAGCCATAGATCTGCTTGCCCATTAGTGGTCTTAGTTCTAACGGAATTGATCCTTTGTGTTCTATGGTTAAGTAGGCGATGCAGCGGCGGGCATCGATTTGATATGGTTTAACTATTGCCTTTGTGGGGCAGGCTTTTATGCAGGCATTGCAGTTGCCGCAGTGGGGTTCTTGTGGTTGGTCGCAGGCTAATTCTAGGTCAGTAAAGATTTCGCCCAAAAATAGCCAGCTGCCATGGTTTGGATTTATGATTAATGAGTTTTTGCCTTGCCAGCCAATACCGGCATTTATTGCCAATGCTTTTTCTTGAATCTGACTACTATCATTAAAGCAACGGTATTTATGGGGTCCGATTTCTATTTCAATTTTTTTAGCTAATTTATGCAGGCGGTTGCGTACTACTTTATGATAATCGCGGCCTAAGGCATAGCGCGAGATGTTAGTGTTGCTATTGCAATCAGGAAGGTAGTTGACGGCGCAGGAGATTACGCTTTTAGGGGTGAATTCAGATGAGGTTTCGCTACCGTACGGTTGTTTTGTCATATATGTCATGGTGCCGTGATAGCCTTTTGCTAGCCATTTAGCCAATTTTTGTTTGGCAGTTTCGGTTTCAGGAGTTGTAATGCCAACTTCAGTAAATTCAAGCTCTTTAGCCCATTGTTTAATTTTAGCGGTAAGGTTGTTTGTCATCGTAAGAGCTACTATACCTAAAATAGATATAAACTTTAATTTTTGTTAAAATAAAGAAATGGATATAGTAGCTCAAGCCATTCAAGAAATTCGTAATGCTTTCCCTGATGTGATTGCTGTCTATCTGTTTGGAAGCCATGGAACTAAATTTGAAACTCACTCAAAGTGATATTGACATAGCAATATTTCGGGCAGGGAAAACAGATAAAGTGGTTTTATGGAAGTTAGCACAAAAAATTGCAGTGGCAATTAGTAAAGATGTTGATTTAATAGATCTGAATGCAGCATCAACAATTTTACGGTTTCAGATAATTAATGAGGGCAGAAGGGTGTACTGCAATGATAACTTCAAGGCCGATTTTTTTGAGAATATGATTGATTCGGACTATTTAGACTTTTCTCAACGAAGAGCTGGCTTGATTAAAGATATAAAGGCACGAGGTAGGATAACCAATGAATGATGAAGTTTTGTTAAATAAAATAGCCATAGTAGAGCGCTGTATCAAGCGAGTAAGAGATGAGTATGTCGGTTATGAACAGGAGTTAGCTGATAATCATACTAAGCAAGATTCTATTCTGTTAAATCTATACCCAAGGCGATTGGATTTTAGACAAGGCGTCAAGTCCATGAGCAACCGGAGTTTATATATAATAAATGAGGATTGCGAATGGGCGAAGACAACGCAGTATAAAATTCAATCGCGAAGGGTTATAGTTACAGCAGGGCCCACGCAAGAGCCTATAGATCCAGTGCGGTTTTTAACCAACCATAGCTCAGGAAAGATGGGCTATGCCATAGCTAGAGCAGCGGTTGAAGCTGGTAATGAGGTTATATTGATTAGCGGACCTGTAGCTATAGCTGCGCCAGACAATGTTCAGCTGATTAATGTTACGACAGCCAAGCAAATGTATGCTGCCGTGATGGCGGTTATAGATAATTGTGACATATTTATCGCAACGGCTGCGGTAGCTGACTACACACCAAAACAAGTATCTCAGCATAAAATCAAAAAACGTGAAGAGCAGGTCACGCTTGAACTGCAGAAAACTCCAGATATCTTAGCTGCAGTTGCTGCTTTAACTAATTCGCCATTTACCGTTGGCTTTGCAGCTGAAACCGAAAACCTTATTGCCAATGCCCAAGCTAAGTTGGTCAAGAAAAAATTAGATATGGTTATTGCAAATAGAGTCGGGCCAGATCAGGGTTTTAACAGTGATAAAAATGCAGTTACAATTCTACGGCATAATTATTCGCCCCTGAAGTTGCCGCTTATGCCTAAGCTGGAGTTGGCGCGTGAAATTATTGCTATTGTCAACAACCTACTCAAATAAAGAGGCAGGCAAAATATAGGTAACGCCACCACTGAATAGATACATAGCTGGAACATTGCCGTTTTTAGTGGTTCCTGTAGCTTCGCCATTGATAGCTAAATTTTGGGTTATCGCAAAACTGGCGCCAACACCGCCGTAAATAGCTGGTTCAAAATGGTTGCCGGCATTGCTAACTTTAACTATGCCATCTTCCAGCGTGTGATGTACCGCAGCAGCTCCTGCTTTAGCAAATATACTAAGACCGGTATTGCCAAGCGGCAGAATGCCTTTAAGCGCTAAGTCAACCGCAAAGTTATCTTTGCCATTGATGTTATAATCAAATTCTTCATTAGCATATTGAGTATAGCCAAGTTCAACCCCTAAGTAGGGGCTAAATTTATAGCCAACATTAGCACTAGCGCCAAAGTTACCATTGTTTTGTTTATGACTACCTGAAACTGTTTCGTCTACTTTGCTGTAACCAGCATTAGCTCCAACATATAATCCTTTAGCCAGCGGCATAGCTGCAAACACTGAACTAGATAGCGCCAAAAAACAGATTAAAAGAGCGAGTTTTTTTATCATGGTGAAGATCTCCTTTGCAATTAATTATATATGTTTTTCTGTTTAACCCTATTTTTTAGATTTATCTTAATGCAAACCCTATATCTGGTCAAGCTGGGATACGTGTAAAAAGTTCATTCTTGATGTCTAAACATGGTGCTTGACAATCATTTGTACAGAAATTACCCCAAGGAATATTGCCGGCGCTTAATTTTAGGTCGGTGTACAGCGTATTGATAACGGTGTCGGAATAGTAGAAGGAGTTAACTCAGTACGTATTTCTTGTAAAGAACGAACAGCTCCTGGCAATAATTGTGACCAGGCTGCGGGACCATGCTCACCACATGTTTCTACAAAAATATGCTTGATTCCGTGTTGAGTCATAGCTTCAGCAAAGGCATGATTAGCGGAGAAAATGTCCGAGCTTTCAATTCTGCTTGTTTCCAAATGAAAACAAGAGTTTTGTAATGATTCTGATTTTGACTCAATAAGCTCTAATAAGCGCCCATCAAGCTCCTTAGCATCCAACCACAACGCTGCTGATTGAACTAATACATTACCAAAAACCTCCTGATGATGTAGTCCAATATACATTGCAGCAAAGCCGCTAAGACTTGATCCGCATATGGTGAGATCGCTTGCATCCGAAGATACATGAAATTTTTGTTGTACACTAGGAACAAGCTTCTCTGCTAAAAATTTAGCAAACCCATCGCCATATATATCAAATCGGTAATCATGTTCACGATTTTTCCAGACATCATTCTTATGAACTACTTTAGGTTCAAGCATAATATTAATGGTTCCATCATCTAAGATTGCGGGAACTTCAAAGCCTTTTAAATACCATTCACCATCTAAAAATAACCGCATTTGATAGTCTTTTTTTAGATCAAGAGGTTCTTCCGGCAAATGCACTGTTAACATTCGTTCATCTTCTCGTGGCGAATATTCTTCGGTTCTTTCAGTTAAAATACCAGCGTCGCTGATAGAATATCTTTTTAATCGATTCTCACTTATTATATGCGACATTGACGTTGTTTGAGGCGCAACCTCGAGTGATGATAAATCAAGAACTGAGTCTAAACGCGCCTCATCAGAAGATGCACTAAAGCTTATAGGGTTAAGTGGATCATGCCCCAGGGCTTCCCCTGGTTGGGCCTCAATACTATAACAAAAACGTGCCTCTTTCGGAATATCGCGGGATAAAACCCAGATATTAGTACCCTCTAATTTTTCCATTGAAAATTTTGGAGTCTCGGTCATGATGGGTGACTGTAATTGTTCTTGAGATATGCTTATTCCATCCGGATCAAGACGAATGGCCGCAAAGCTAAGGCTACATACGTTAGCTGATTCACATTCCGCTTTACCATCATGAAAAAATGTCACGCGTTTATTTTCAGAATCACCATCAATATCCTCTACTAATGGGCAGCCACCTTGTGCCTGTAATAATGGGATTTTACTTGCTAGTTTTGTTCCAACCAAGGCAGAACACAGTTTTTCAAGCTTGGTGCTAACATCTTGAGTTCTTCGCGGCATAATTTACCCCTCCGTTATTTGTCGTTAATACAATTTTACCAAATCTATTCCGGAATCTCTGAGCCATAAAGTGTCTTTAATTTAGCCAACATTAATTTAGCGGGAGATTGTTTAGCAAAATTAGAATCAAGATCCATAGTCCATGCTCCAGTTTTTGTATTTACTAATACATAATAGGGCTTTGCTACTGTGGTAAAGGTATAGCATGCCAGTTTGCCTTTTTCATTATCATCTGTTGGTTTAGCTAAGTCGCAATGATGGGTTAGTGGGTACTGTTTTGGAACTATAGTTGAGGTGATGTTATCTCCCTTTGGATAGCGGGCCAAAAACCAATCGCCATAAAGTATGCCGCGCTGTTTGCTTTTAAGAAGTTTTTTTATCGACGCTGGTTTGAGTATTATCAATTGCTGTTTTTTATCATATCCATATAAAGTATTAAGACGTTGATTAAGATATTGAGTGCCGGTGCCTTGTTTTAGTTCATCAATGCTGATTAAAGGCATCCAGATTCCGGTTTCAAAAAATAGCGCTCGTAGTTTGTCAGCGGTGGTTTTACTAGTAGTAACATATGGTTTGAGTGATATGCCGTCGGTTCTATATAGAGGTGGTAAATCGAGAAGATCCAACATAGTTGGCGCAATATCAATTAGTGAAACTCGCGCACTATTATTTTTTACTATGCCATAGGGTTCGCCATAAGTTTTAATGCCAAAGATAATATGGTTGCTAGTGTTAAAACTTAGTACGTCAACTCCTTCACCATCAGAGGTATTTAGCCCTAAATATGGAGTGCCAGGTTGTCTAATTAATTTACTATATTGATAACGCGTAAGAACTTTGGTTGCAGTTTTAGGGCCGATATATTTTGCTGGGTTAATACTTCGATCGCCTGGTAACCCCAAGCTTACGCCGTGATCAGAAATCAACACTACTACAGCATGTTGTAATAGATTATTTTGTTTCAACGTGTTTAATATTAACGCAAATTGTTTGTCAATATCTTGTACCATGTCACTATATTTTTTTGCAGTAGATAGACCATATGGCTGGTTGTCTTCTGTCCATTCATAGGGGAAGTGAGTTAGAATCACATGGATGCCTAAAAATAGTGGTTTATTGGGGCGATTAGCTAATTTTCGATTTAACATTTTAGTAAAAGTTTGTGGTTGATAGGTAACATAAGACATGCGGTTTGCATAGTTATAGGGGAACAGCCACTCACCTACAGGTGAATTCATTACTAAGTTTGATAGAGGAAAGTCATTAAACATGCTAAAGATAAAATCATAGATTCCCATGCGTGGGCTAATGATTTTGTCAAAGCCAAAATATTTATTGATAAGGCTGAATTGTCTATTATCAGTAGCAAATATTGCCCCATAGCCTGCTTGTTTTAGTGCAGTTACTAAGGTGTTGCTCAAATCTAAAGAGTCAGGGTCAATTAAATTGTCGCGAACATGATCATGTTTTGGATATTTACCTGAAAGAATACTATTCCAGGCAACATAGGTTCGTGCCTGAGCAGAATAGGCCTGGGTAAAGTTAGCGGAGCTACCTAAAAAATTATCGATAGTGGGGGTGTTAATGTTTTTATTGCCGTAATAACCAGTGTGATCTGGGCGGATGGAATCAAGACCAATAACAATTATATTAGGCTGTTTTGCAGTGCTGCTGAAGCTATTTGGGGTTGGGTGAGTATAGTGAAAGCCAAAGCCAATAAGCAGAGCGCAGATGATGATAGAGATAAGGCCACGGAACCACTGTCGTTTTTGGATTAGATCTTTCAAAATAGTACTAATAGTAAGCAGTATTGCGATTATTAAAAAGATAGCAGTAAGCGTGCTCGCTATTCCCAGCAGGGTATGGTTCACAATAGTCAGAGCAAAAGCTGAGTGAGGAAATAGATAGCTATTAGCTGTAGCTATAAATATTACGTTAATAAACCAAAGGCTAATACCTAACAAAAAGGTGTGGTCATTAGAAAGTTTAAATACACGGCTTATTTTGCAGGCCATATAGTAAATAACAGCTACTACAGCGCAGTATAGTAGTAGTTGGGCAGCGCAAAATTTTATAAGTGGCATAAAATCTAGTTGATGTTGGTGAATTAAGTTTAGTGCAAACTCGCCGACAGGGCCCTTGTCCGTGCTTAATAAGCTACCGAATTGTTTAAAAATTGTTATGAATTGTAAGGCAACGCTAAGAGCTGTTAGGAAGATAAGGGTTAATAATAGAGTTTTGTTGTTTTTTTGTGTATTTGTGTTTATAGATTTCATTTTGTTCCTTTGATTTGCAAAAATTGTTAGTTAGCGTATTATGGCTTTCACGCTATTATAGCTTGTTATAGGAGAATTATGCGAATTTTATTAAGTAATGATGATGGGGTGCATGCTACAGGAATCAAAACGTTAGCAAAGGTGTTAAGTGAGATTGCTGAGCTTGATATAATAACTCCAGATCGTGATCGTAGTGGTGCTAGTAACTCATTAACTCTAAAGGATCCGCTTAGGCCGCGTAAGCTTGACAATGGTTTTGTTTGTATAGAAGGCACGCCGACTGATTGTGTCCATTTGGCGCTTACGGGATTTTTAGATATCAATCCGGATATGGTAATTTCGGGAATTAATGAGGGTGCGAATTTAGGCGATGATGTCCTCTATTCTGGAACCGTGGCAGCCGCAATGGAGGGGCGTATTTTAGGTCTTCCGTCTATTGCAGTTTCTTTGGTGGAACGACAGGGCCTGAATTATCAGACCGCAGCCGCTGTTGCCAAGCATTTAGTAGAGCAGATAACTAAAGAT
>JAGLXC010000141.1 GCA_023133095.1 Gammaproteobacteria bacterium
CCTAAAGGTCAGATTATTGAACTACCCCGAGGAGCAACTGTGGTTGATTTTGCCTATGCAATTCACACAGAGGTTGGCAACTCATGTGTAGCAGCAACTATAGACCGCAGATTTGCCCCATTATCATCCGAACTCACGAACGGACAAACTGTAACAATAACCACCACACCAAACGGTCGCCCCAATCCAGCATGGTTTAATTTTGTAAAAACCAGCAAAGCCCGTAGCAGTATTCGCTATTATCTAAAACGCCGGCATCACACAGAGGTGATCTCTTTAGGTAAAGAACTTTTAAGCAAAGCCTTAATAAGCCTATCGCTGCCATTAGATAAAATCTCCAAACAAATTATCAACATTTTGCTAAAAGAGGCAAAAGTAGACAGCATCGAGGCACTTTACGAAGATATCGGCTTTGGCAATCGCGCGGCTATTTTTGTTGCGCATCAATTGTCAGATATAACTAACCGTACTAATTTCACAACACAAAAAACAACAGAGCAAGAAGAAAAGCCACTGCTTATAAAAGGCAGCGAGGGTATGGCAGTAACCTTTGCCAGCTGTTGCTACCCCATTCCTGGCGACACCATTGTAGGCTGCTTTGTTCCAGGCCACGGTTTAGTCATTCATACAGACGCTTGCAAAAGAATTGAGAAATTACGCAAACTACCGGAAAAATGCATTTTGGTACGCTGGGCTGACAATGTCAAAGGGGAGTTCCCTATAACAATCAAAGTCGAAATTAGCAGCAAACGCGGCTCTTTTGCGGTTTTAAGCGCAGCTATCTCTGAGGCAGAATCTAATATTGATGATATTACTATTACGCGCCGCACAGCTGACAACTCCCTGCTAACGCTACGAATCACAGTCCGCAACCGCGATCATCTACAAAGAGTTCTGCAATTTGTTGAAACAACACCAATTGTAATTCGCGCTTGGCGAGTGTAACTCTATCTAAAATAAAACAAAACTTGCATTTCTTTGCTTTTTGCGTATAATTAATAATGCACAGAGGATGTGCAATCGATCTTCTGTTCATGTATTTTTTTTAAACGTTTAAAAATGAGGTATTTTTTATGAGGAATAAATTATTTATTGGAATTATCGCATTAGGACTTGCTCCTGTTGCTTTTGCTAGTGGTGACAACTACACCATGCCTGCTCCAGCAGCACCAGCCTTTGTGCCAGGTGTTTACGTTGGTTTACAAGCTGGTTATGGTATGACCAACTGGGATAATTGGGTTAAAGGCAGCGGCGCTAAAACAAGCAACGATGATGGTCTTGCTGGCCGTGTCTTTGTTGGCTATGATTTCCATCCGAACTTTGCTATTGAAGCTGGTTATACCACATGGTTTAATGAGCCCACAATAAAAGACGGAAGTGGAAACAAGCTAAATGAAGCCTCCACTTATCCTTGGGCAATCGACGTAGTTGGCAAAATCAAAGCTCATGTATATGAAAACTTTGGTCTATATGCCAAACTTGGTGCTGACTACATCTACGACAAGCTGAATAATAAAGCAGGTAGTGGTTGGTCCGACGCTGGTTCAGACAACATCAACTTAGTATATGGTGCTGGCGCATATTATGACTTCACCAACAACATTACTGCTGATGTATCATGGACTCGCTTTGATGGTTTAAATACACCACGCAAAGCTAAGGGTTTCCCAAGCCTTGATCTGTTTGCAGCAGGTGTATCTTACAAATTTGACCTTGCATAAGGTTGATTTGATCATAAAAAAGGCGGGCTTTGGCCCGCCTTTTTTGTTTACCCTTCGCGATTGAATTTTATACTGTGTTGTCTGCGCCCATTCGCCATCCTCATTTATGTTATATAAACTCCGGTTACTCATAGGCTTGACGCCTTGTCTAAAATCCAATCGCTGTGGGTAAACCATCCTGCAAGGAATATAATCAGAAGGTATAAGATAGTCCTAAGGCATAAAAATTAATATCGCTAATGGTCTTAAAGCCAAACATATAGTTCCAGGAGAGATCTGTCGCAATATGCTGGGTGAAATTAAAACCTGCACCAAGGCCAAGCGTTGGCAACACTGTTTGCTTATCTCTATGACCTGTTATCTCTTGCTCAAGATAGGTGAAACCGCCATCTAGAAAAACACTAATGCCATGTTGCAGCGGCATGATAGCTTTTCCCCTAATGTCAGCGCCAGCAATCTTGCTATGCTTTTCATGATTCAAATCATCATAACCAGCCTCTAAGGCAAAATGATCATCAAACCGATAACCAGCATAAGGCCGAAAGCCATTCCAAACATACTCTGCATATTTGTTATGCGGGTCTACATAACCGCCCTGAACTCCAAGATAGATGCCATGAGCTGATAATGGCGGAGTGGCTGCATAGCTAAAGAGCGGAACACAAAAGATAACTAAGAAAAATAAAATTCGAGCTCGCATTACTCCTATACCCCCAATGCAAATATTGCAGATATTAATTTTAGAAACAAAATAGTGACTGGCATTATAATCATAGTCAGCACTCTAGTTGCAAGCAGTAGTAGCAAAATAAAAAAGCCATATGGCTCTAATTTATTATATTTATAGGCTGCGCGCGCTGGCAAAAACCCTGAAACTATCCTGCTGCCATCTAGAGGCGGAATAGGAATAAGATTCAGAGTCATTAACATTAAATTAATCAAAATACCTGCTTCACCCATATAGACAATTGCTAACATCCAATGTAAACCATGCTGAAACAGTACCACACTAAGCTTCATGATAAAGGCCCAAATAAAGGCCATCAATAGATTAGATAAAGGGCCAGCTGCCGCTACCAACGCCATATCACGCTTGGGTTTTTTGAGGTTGGCATAAGTTACTGGAACAGGTTTAGCCCAACCAAAAATAACACCACCAAGCAGTACCAAAACCCCTGGTACGATAATAGTGCCAACTGGATCAATATGTTTTATTGGATTTAAGGTTAGCCGCCCCATGAGAAGAGCCGTTTTATCGCCCAATTTACTCGCCATCCAGCCATGAGCTACCTCATGCACTGTAATACCAAAAAGCAATGGCAAAATCATAACTGCTATAGTTTGTAACGTTGATAGATTGTTCATACTGCTATGATAATGGTTATTTAGTAGATGTACAATACCGCGGTTAGGGGACGCTCTTAATTTAGGG
>JAGLXC010000142.1 GCA_023133095.1 Gammaproteobacteria bacterium
CAAGCAGCTGCGCGGCGAATCAATGGCAGATGTGATTTTTAATGGCACCACCAATCGTAAGCCTGTAGGCCAGGCCTCAGTTGAGCTCTTTTTTGATAACACTGAAACTATGCTAACTGGCGAATATGCCAAATATAGCGAGATCGCGATCAGGCGCGAGGTAAATCGCGACGGCATGTCGAACTACTATTTAAATGGATCCAGATGTCGGCGTAAAGATATCGTAGATATATTTTTAGGTACAGGTCTTGGGCCGCGTAGCTATGCTATTATTGAGCAGGGGATGATTTCGCAATTAATTGAAGCCAAGCCTGAAGAGCTGCGGGTCTATTTAGAGGAGGCAGCTGGAATTTCGAAATATAAGGAGCGCCGGCGTGAAACTGAGAACCGAATCCGCCATACTCGCGATAATTTAGAGCGCTTAAATGATATTCGAGAAGAGCTAGCATCACAGTTGCGTCACTTAAAGCGGCAGGCCAATGCTGCTAACCGCTATAAGCAGTTTAAAGAGGAGCAACGTAAATTACGCGCAGAGCTCCAGGCCCTGCATTGGCGTACAGTTAATGACGAGATGCAGCAGCAAGAGACAAAGTTAAAAGAACAAGAGCTGCAGCTAGAAGCAAAGCAGACAGAGATTGGCTCAGTTACAACTGCAATTGAGAAGCTGCGAGAAGAGCAGACCGAGCTGAGCGATGTTTTTAATGAGGTGCAGGGGCGTTACTACCGTTCTGGCTCGGAAGTTGGTCGGCTTGAGCAGCAGATTCAGCATAGCAAAGAGCGTTGCACTGAGCTTGCTAATGATCTAACTGAGATAGATAGTGCCTGGCGTGAGGCTAAGCAACATATTGATAATGATAAACATACGATTAACAAGTTAACCCTTGAGCTGCAAGAGTCAGATCCAAATATTATAGCAGCCAAAGAAGAGGCTAATAAAGCTGGGGTTGAGTTGACTAATGCTGAGCAGACCATGCAAGAGTGGCAAATTGCCTGGGAGAGTTTTACTAATGATGCGGCGCAAAGCATTAAACAGGCAGAGGTTGAAGAGACTAGAATTGGCCATTTAGAGCAGCGTATTGCCCAAGAGCAGCAGCGGTTAGAAAAGCTTAAGAGTGAACAGGCCGAGTTGCCAGATCTTGATGGTTTAGTAACAGCAATTTCAGCTTTGGAGGCTGAATGCAGCCAGACTAAGGAGCAAATTGCCACATTAAAGCTGCAGTTACAAAGCAAGCAGGAGCAAATTAATGGCAAAGGCCAGCAAGTTGAAAATCTAACTGCTGAGCTTAATCAGGCGCGCCATGAGCAGCAGGAGTTAAATGGCCGGCGAGTTTCTTTAGAGGTGCTGCAGCAAGCAGCTTTAGGCCATGATAATGAGCAGGTTAATAGCTGGTTAAAAGAGCGGCAGTTAAGTGACAATCTGCGGTTAGCACAGGATTTAACGGTTACGCCTGGTTGGGAAAAGGCAGTTGAGACCGTTTTAAGCAGCCATCTTGAGGCTGTTTGTATTGATGATCTAACTACAGTAGCTGATTCGTTTGGAAGCCTAGCCAATGCAAATATCACCCTGTTGGCTAAAGGATTGGGGGCAGCAGAGAATGCTAATATTAATAACCTAACATTGGCTAGCAAAGTAGAGTCAAATTGGCCAGTGGCAGAGCTGTTGTCACATATCTATATTGCTGAAACTTTAGCGGCTGCATTACAACAGCAGCAATCTTTGGCTCCGCATGAATCAGTTGTGACTCAAGATGGAATCTGGTTGGGAGCAAATTGGATCTCAGTGAATTTTGTTAACAATGATGAAAAGAGCGGGGTGCTGAAGCGCCAGCGTGATTTGGCTGAGCTTACCGAACAACTTAAAACTATAGAAACAGCGTTGCAAGCGCGTGAGCAGGGATTGATGCAAGCTAAAGCTGAATTAACCACATTGCAGCAAGATTCTAGCCAATTGCAGCGAGAGTTAACTGAGCTTGGTGCTGCATACTCTGATCAATATGGTGCTTTAAATGCTAAGCAGACTCAGCTAGAACATTTGCAGCAGCGGGCAGAGCGAATCGCGCAGGAGATTACTGAATATCAACAGCGAGTAACAGCTTCAACCGAGCAATTAACTGAGGTTCGGGCTATCTGGCAGCAGGCAGAGGAGAGTAAATTATCAGATACAGAGCGCCGCACCGCCTTATTAATTAGGCGTGACGGGATAAAGGCGCATTTGTTAGCAGTAAATGATACAGCGAAAGAGGCAAGAAAGCGGGTTGATGAGTTAACTATGCAAACAGATTTTGCCCGCAAGCAATTACAATATTTAACCCAGAATTTAGAGCGTTCCGAAGGTCAGATTGCCAATCTTCATGAACGTAAACAGACTATACAGCAGAGCTTGCATAACACTGAATCGCCAATGGCTGAGCTTAATATCGAATTAGAGCAGGCGCTGCAAAAACGTTTAGCAGTAGAAAATGAGTTGCAAACAGCGAAACAAAATTTAGAGAGTAGTGAGCATAAATTGCGTGAAACTGAGCATCAGCAAACAGCACTGCAAAATGTAGCTCAAACTATACGAGATCAATTAGAGCGGCTGCGAATGGATTGGAAAGCTTTGCAGGTGCGTTGTTCTACCTATGAAGAGCAAATTAGTGAATCAGAGTTTGCCTTAGAGGCATTGTTGGCAGAGCTTGCGGTGGAATCAAACCTGCAAGATTGGGACGAAAAGTTAGCGCATATAAGCAAAAGAATTGAACGCTTAGGGCCAATTAATTTAGCGGCGATTGATGAATATGAGCAAAAGCAAGAGCGCAAAAGCTATTTAGACGCACAAAATAATGATTTGGAAGAGGCTTTAACTATTCTACTAGACGCTATGCATAAGATTGATCGTGAAACTAGAGCCAGATTTAAAAATACCTTTGAAATGGTAAATAGCAAATTTAGTGAGCTGTTCCCAATTGTATTTGGTGGCGGTAAAGCCTATTTAGAGCTAACTGGCGACGATCTATTAAATACAGGGGTTGAGATTTTAGCCCAACCTCCAGGAAAACGTAATGCTACAATTCATCTCTTATCCGGCGGTGAAAAGGCTTTAACAGCAGTTGCCTTAGTGTTTGCAATTTTTCAATTAAATCCCGCACCATTTTGTATGTTAGATGAGGTTGATGCGCCACTCGATGATAATAATGTGATTAGATTTTGTAAATTGGTTACTGAGATGTCAGAGACAGTGCAGTTCCTTTTTGTTACCCACAATAAGATCACTATGGAGATGGGTGAGCAATTGTCTGGTATAACTATGCAAGAGCCTGGGGTCTCGCGAATAGTGTCGGTCGATATTCAGGCTGCGGTTGATCTGGCTGCCAATTAATCATTGTATACTTTTCGCGATTGAATTTTATGCTGTGTTGTCTGCGCTCATTCACAAGCCTCATTTATTATATATAAACTCCGGTTGTTCATAAGCTTGACGCCTTGCCTAAAACCAAATCGCTTTGAGTATAATTCAGCACTGTTTGAGTTGTTTTTCTTCTTTAGTGTGACATCATTAGCTAAATTTGTTATAACTAAAATTTGCAGAGATTAAGGGATTTTTTTATAACAATGAAAAAAAATAATGGATTAAGCAACATTCCACTCACCACCTTGAATTTTGATTACTTCAAATATTCTCTTATAGACTTTGTCGATAATTTTCCTGGCGGAGCTCATATAAAAGAGAGCAAAGATTTCACCTATCTATATAGCAATAAACGTAACTTAGAGGTTTATGGTCTCAAGTCTAATGATGAGATAACCGGAAAAACCATTGCTGATTTAGAAAAAACCAAGGCTAATGGACTACCCAAAGATTTTGTGAAGAGTATTTATGCGTTGGATTCGCAGGTAATCGCTACTGGTAGTCCTATTACAGTTAAGAAGGTAATGCTTGATAATGATGGATTTGTTGTTATATCTAACATGACTAAATTACCACTATTTGGTGACGAAAATATTGTACAGGGGATTTTAACCTTTAGTTTTGATGCAGCTAAAACTGAAAGTGTGACAAATTTGTGTCGCCTATATCGAGAGCTACATAAAACTGAAACTTTGGCGAATTTGAAATTTTTAGAGCATATAGGTTTTGGTAAATATCTCAAAAGAAATTTTACCGGGCGAGAGGTAGATTGTTTATTAGCATTTATCAATAATCGTTCGATTAAAGTAGCAGCTGCCAGTTTATCGATATCCAACAAAACTTTTGAAACCTACTGTTCCAGGCTTAAGGCTAAAACAGATTTTGCCTCTATGGCTAAGTTAGTTGAAGTATTTTTAGATCGATGTAATCAACGGGAGAAATTTTATGGACCATAATGATCATCAGGTGGCGGCTAGCTTTAAACAAAATATTTTAGCCGGTGTGATTGGCAATGTTCTAGAGTGGTATGACTTTGCAGTGTATGCCTATTTAGCGCCCATAATGGGAGCGCTGTTTTTCCCAAAGCAAGATAAAGTGGCAGGAGTAATTAGCGTATTTATCATCTTTGCATTGGGATATGCAATAAGGCCAGTTGGTGGTTTGATCTTAGGCCATATAGCAGATAAGCATGGTAGAAAAAAGGCGTTGCTTATTTCAATCTTCATGATGACTATTCCAACTGTGTTAATCGGTTTTCTTCCAGTATATCACAATGTGGCTCTTATGGCGCCGTTGCTTTTGGTCTTGTTAAGAATGGCGCAGGGAGTCTCAGCTGGCGGGGAGTTAACCGGGTCCGCAGTATATCTTTATGAAGCAGCGCCACCTAATCGGCGTGGCTTTTGGTGCAGCATGGTCTCTTCTGGTTCTATGTGCGGCGTTTTGCTTGGCTCCTTAGTTGGCTTTTTATTGCATGCTTTTTTGCCGCATCAGCTGATATTGTCCTGGGGTTGGCGCTTGCCTTTTCTGTTGGCCTTGCCATTAGGCTTATTCGGATTCTGGATGCGGACCTCTCTCAAAGAGACAGCAGTATTTAAGCAGTTTTTAGATAGTAGAACGACTTATAGTATGCCTATTATTTCCATGTTTAAAGAGGAGCTGCCGGCTATTATTAAGGTGATATTGATAAATATCTTTGTTGCAGTTGCTTTTTATCTCTTGTTTGTTTGGATGCCGACCTATCTGCAGCTTTTTGTAGGTAAGGTTCCGACTAACATGCTGTTGATTACTACAATAGTAATGCTGGTTTTAATTATCTTAACCCCTATTTCTGGCTGGCTATCTGATAAAGTAGGCAGAAGATATCTGGCAATATTTGGAATCAGCGCAGTGCTGATTTTGACCTATCCGCTGTTTAGTATAATAATAAGTGGCGATTTTGGCTCCATTTTAGCCGCGCAGCTGATCTTTGCCTTTTGTATCGCCAGCTTAGATGGCGTACTATTTGTTGTAACTGCTGGAATGTTTCAGCCGCGTCTCAGGGCTAGCGGTTTAACACTTGCATACAATATACCTACCGCATTTTTAGGTGGTACAGCGCCCTTAGTCTGCACCTAC
>JAGLXC010000143.1 GCA_023133095.1 Gammaproteobacteria bacterium
ACTTGGTTGGAATGTTCTTTTCATAACTAATAAAACCTCTTTTAGGGAGGTGAATGGTATAGATCTTAAAGATGTTTGTCAAATAGTTTTCTTTAATCAAATAGATATAGTTTTAATTGCTTTTAATATTATTCTCTTTATATATTAATTGTTATTATTACTGCTGTTGATATCTGCGTTTTCCTATTGTTTTTCTTTATTTTTCATATAGATATGTTAATTAAAACTTGTGTATATGTTTCAATTTACTGTGGATAACTAGTTAAGTTATCCACAGGGCTTAAACTAATATTTTTTATCCACAGCTAATCCACATCTAAAAAAAGTACTTCATAGATTGGTATTTTCACCTCTTGTCCATTAAAACCAATATTACATTTTCCAGCAATTTGTTTACCAACATGAATTTTATTATTATAAATTCCACGGCAAATGTATATTGGATGACCTCTTTCGTGTCCACCTATTACCGGATGATAGGGGGATGGTTGCGGCTTTGCTGGAGGGTATATAGCAGGTCCTGGACCACCACCATACCAACGTGGAACAAAAGGGCGGCTTTTACGAGGATTATCCCATTTTAATTTGGTTTTACTAGTTAAAGCTTCATAGCTTTCTTCTGTAAAGGCGCGGCCAGCATAGCTGATTAGGCAACCATTTTTTACCATTTCTCCAGGTTGTACGCCATCCATATGGTTTGCATGGCATATATAAGTAGGTTTGTTAGAGCTGTAACCAGCTATAAAAGCATCTTTTTCAGGGCTCTTGCCATTTTTAGCTGCAACCCATTTTACCTGGGTTTGATTAGTTTTTGTTAAAACACGTTGCTGCGTCACTATTATTTGCTGGTTGAGTGTAATTAGTTGTTTTTGAAGCGCTATTTGCGTTTGTTGTAATTTAACCATCTGTTGTAATAACTGGGCTGATGAGTTTTTCTGGGGACTTTGCGATACAGGTGCTGCAACAGCAAGAGTGAAGATTAGATATAGAGGGATTGCTATTAATATTTTTTTCATCTTAGCTCCTTATGCTTTGAAATTAAGACCTATATTATACTATGATAATCAAATAATATCATGTTGCTATAATAACAGACTCCAAGTTATACTTAACGCTATGAGTAATAAGATAAAAACCTTCCAAGAGTTGATTTTTGCGTTACAGCAATATTGGGCTGATCAGGGCTGTGTTGTAGTTCAACCATTGGATTTAGAGGTTGGAGCAGGAACTTTTCATCCTGCCTCTTTTTTGCGAGCTATTGGTCCTAAACCCTGGAATGCTGCATATGTACAGCCCTGCAGGCGTCCAACTGATGGGCGTTATGGTAATAACCCTAATCGTACCCAATATTACTATCAGTTCCAGGTGGTTTTGAAGCCATCACCAGATGAGATCCAGGATCTTTATCTAGATTCATTACGCATGATAGGTATTGATCCTTTAACAGATGACATTAGATTTGTAGAAGATAATTGGGAATCCCCAACTTTAGGAGCTTGGGGCTTAGGCTGGGAAGTCTGGCAAAATGGTATGGAGATAACCCAATTTACCTATTTTCAACAGGTTGGTGGTCTGGAGTGTAAGCCTGTGACAGGCGAGATTACCTATGGCCTAGAGCGAATAGCTATGTATTTGCAAGGCGTTGACAGTATGTTTGATTTGGTTTGGACTAATGGGCCTTTTGGCGCTATTACTTATGGCGATGTTTTTCATCAAAATGAGGTAGAGATGTCTACCTATAACTTTGAGAAGGCAAATATAAATGCTTTGTTAGAACAGTTTAGCTTTTATGAGACAGAGTGTCAGCGTTTAGTCGCGGAAAATTTGCCGTTACCAGCCTATGAAATGGTGTTAAAAGCCTCACACACCTTTAATTTATTAGATGCTAGAGGCGCTATTTCAGTAACAGAGCGGCAGCGCTATATTTTAAGAGTACGAACTTTAGCCAAGGCTGTAGCTGAGGCCTATTATGCAAGTCAGGTAGAAAAATGAGCGATTTTTTAGTAGAAATAGGAACTGAAGAGTTACCCCCAAACTCTTTACAAAAGCTAGGCGATGCATTGCAGCAAAATTTAATTGTGGGATTAAAAAAAGCTAATTTAACTTTTACTAGTAGCTATAACTATGTGACGCCACGGCGTTTAGCAGTATTAATAACGGATTTGGCCAGTAAACAACCTGAACGAATTATCGAGCGGCGCGGGCCAGCTCTACAAGCTGCTTTTGATAAAGAGGGTAAACCAACAAAGGCAACCTTAGGTTTTGCTGATTCATGTGGAGCAGCTGTTAGTGATTTAGATGAGTTAACTACAGAAAAGGGGAGTTGGCTCTTTTATAAACAAAAGCAGACTGGGGAAAAGACAGTAAATTTAATTCCTGAGATAGTAAAACAAGCTTTAAAAAAATTACCAATTCCACGAATGATGCGTTGGGGTGCTGGAGATAATGAATTTATTCGGCCCGTGCACTGGTTAGTATTAATGTATGGCAACAAAGTTATCAAAGCAGAACTGTTTGGTAGAAAAGCAGACAGATATAGTTATGGACATCGGTTTCACCACCCAGAAAAAATTGCTATTACTAAACCTGCAGACTATGTTGAGCTCTTATATAAAGAGGGCTTTGTAGTTGCATCTTTTGAAAAACGTAAATATTTAATAGTAGAGCAAATTAAAAAAATCAATAAGAATACTATATTAAAAGAGGATTTATTAAATGAAGTAACAAGTTTAGTCGAATGGCCAGTAGTGTTATTAGGAAGTTTTAAAGCCCATTTTTTACGTTTACCCCAAGAGGTATTAATAACCTCTCTGCAAAAACATCAAAAGTGTTTTTCTGTGGCAGATGATAATAACAAACTTTTATCACACTTTATTGCAGTCAGTAATATAAAAAGCAAAAAACCAAAACAGGTTATAACTGGAAATGAGAGGGTGATTAATGCTCGTCTTACGGACGCAGAATTTTTTTATAATAATGATTTAAAGCAACCATTAGAAGATAATTTAGAGCGTCTTAAAAAAGTTATCTTTCAAGTTAAACTTGGAACCATGTATGAAAAAACGCAACGAGTAGCAAAGCTGGCTGAATATATTGCTGCAAGAATTAATACAGATGTTAAAGATGCAAGTCGAGCAGCCCAACTTTCAAAGACTGATTTAGTTACTGAGATGGTTGGTGAATTTCCAGAATTGCAAGGTATTATGGGCTGTTATTATGCCAAAGCAAATAAAGAACCAAAAGCTGTAGCTATAGCTTTACAAGAGCAGTACATGCCGCGTTTTTCAGGCGACTCTTTACCTGCTAGCAAAATAGGGCAGGCATTAGCAATCGCAGATCGCTTAGATACCTTAGTTGGAATTTTTGCTATTAATCAATTACCAACTGGCGATAAAGATCCATTTGGTTTACGCCGAGCAGCATTAGGTATTTTGCGAATAATTATTGAGAAAAAATTAGAGCTGAATTTGGCTGATTTAGTTGAACAGGCAATAGAAAATTATCTGCAAGACCTGCACGAAGCCTGGCATTCAGATCCCAAACCAATAATGGAATTTTTCTTTGATAGATTACAATACTGGTATTTAGAGCAGGGGATAACCCCGCAAATTTTTGCTGCAGTTTTAGCGCGTAAACCAACAGCACCACTTGATTTTGCTAAGCGCATACAAGCGGTAACGAAATTTCAGAAGCTGGCAGAAGCTGAAGCTTTAGCAAGTGCTAATAAGCGAGTTAGCAATATTTTAAAAAAAGCGCCTAAAGATATTAGTGCTGCAATAGATAGCAAATTATTAATTGAACCAGAAGAGCAAGAGTTGGCAAAGCAGATGGCTATTAAAGATAAGCAAATTAGATCTTTATATAAAGCAAAAGAGTACACTAAAGTTTTAACTGAGCTTGCAGAATTAAAACAGCCAATTGATAACTTCTTTGATAAGGTTATGGTAATGGCTGATGATAAGAAGATTCAGAATAACCGTTTAGCCCTATTAACTAAACTAAGAGAGCTGTTTTTACATGTCGCAGATATCTCGCTCCTATAAATTGATAATTCTCGATCGCGATGGCGTTATCAATAAAGATTCCGATGACTACATAAAATCTCCAGCTGAGTGGCATGCAATTTATGGAAGCTTAGCTGCGATTGCTAAACTTAATAAAATGGGCTGTAAAGTTGTAGTTGCTACCAATCAATCAGGTATTGGCCGTGGCTTATTTAGTGAAGATACTTTAGAACAAATTCATCAAAAGATGCAGCGAGAGCTAGCAGTAGTTGGTGGTAGTTTAGATGGGATTTTTTATTGCCCCCATCATCCAGATGATAATTGCGAATGCCGCAAACCTAAACCTAAAATGTTACTGCATATCTTGCATAAATATAACATGACTCCCAAAGAGACTTTAGTTATAGGTGATTCATTAAGAGATATAAAAGCTGCAAAAGCTATTGGCTGTGATAGTGTTTTAGTGAAAACGGGTAAGGGCGAGCGTACCTTAGCTAAGTATGCAGATGAATTGCAGGACATTCCTGTGATGGATACTCTGGCTGCGGTTGTTTTATTATTGTATTATAATCAGCTCTATAATTAAGCCTCTTCTTCAAAATCTGTG
>JAGLXC010000144.1 GCA_023133095.1 Gammaproteobacteria bacterium
GCTTGAGCAGCACCCTCTTTTACCAAGTTAATCGCCACCCGCATGGATGAATCTTTTTTATTGCGCAACGCTTTTGATGGCAATTCAGCCATCTCCACCTGCTGAGAAGCATGCTTTATCAATAAACGCTTATTGCCACGATTACGCATTCCCAATTGAGCTTTTAGCTTTTTCTCATCACCAACCAGGACAAGATGCACATTTTTGTGCTTTTTGAGAACCTGCAATGCAGCTGGCGCAGTTACCGACACGCCAAAATCACCACCCATAGCGTCAATGGCAATAGTTACCTTATTATTCATTTAATAGATTACTCTTCTTCAGCGCCAGCTGAGAGCTTCTCTTTAGGTACAATAACTTGACGACCACGGTAATAGCCATCAGCACTGATATTATGACGACGATGGGTCTCGCCGCTGGTTGGTTCAATTGATAAAGTAGGCCCAGATAAAGCATCATGGGAACGCCGCATATCGCGTCTTGATCTAGTTTTTCGACTCTTTTGTACAGCCACGTTAATCTCCTCTAAAAAGCATAATTAAAAAGCAATATTAGCTGGATCCAGACAAAGTGTCAATATCCGATAAATAGCTGCATGGCAATCGAACGTCAATTAATATCTCCGAGTTGTATTGCCTCACTTAAAAATCCAACTGTTACAAAAGCATTTTCTCACAATGTCTGGAATTGCTGGATATATTATAATTGACGTTTGATATGGACAACTGCCCCATGGGACTTCGCGAATGCAGATTACTATAGAGTCAATCTCCCTGCGGATCCCAGCAAAACTGTCCGGGCTTGCCCAGCATACCAGGAGCTTTTATCAACTTTATTCTGCTTCAAGTGTTGTTCTATTTGAGCAAGTTCATCAATGTTTAACTGATATGCAATACTACCGTTACATATTGTTACAAATCTTTGCTCAGCCGCAATAATTCTGCAACTTTCCTCGGCTATGCTTAACACTAAGAGAAATAACTAACCGAGGAAAAAAAATGAACATGCAACAACCAAGAACAGAAGAGAATATAGAACAAGTAATATTAAAAGTATCTAGCAATGGCATCTATCAGAATCATATTGTTAATACGGCAAGACAATTAGCACAAAAACGCCCTAGTATTATCGGCTTTTTAGATGATGCTAACTCTGTAATTAAGTGTTACGAAGCTATTCGCGCTAGCAACGCAAACAAAAAATACTTATATATAGTAGGACACGAATACTCCTCGACCCTCGGGGGATACAGCGCAGGACAACTGTTGGGGCAGCTCTATCCTGCGCTTATGCCCTCATTTGTTGATGTAGGTTTGGTAAACTGTCACAAACAAGATACAGAGCAAAATTCAGCCTTTGCGGACCAATTTGCCAAGACATTAACCAGCATAAAACGCTGTAAAGAGCTGCACTACTACCAAGTTCCAGTCAGCTCTAACTACAGACTTGGATTTTTTACTAGGAACGAGGCGGCAGATAACTTGCAAGGAGCGCAAGCCACCTACTGCCTTAACAAGGACGTTAGCAACAGCAAGGATGCAATAAGGACTCCCCAGACAGGAAAGTGGGGACAGCCATGGACGATCATGGAGGTAGCAACACCCTGTTATGGATAACAGAAGCACGGACGCAATAAGGACGCCTCTAACAAGGAAATGGAGGCAGGCATGGAAGAATATGGAAGCAACAACACTTTGTTACGGATAACAAGGGCAAGGACGCAACAGCAAGGAGGCAAAAAGCACGGAAGCAGTCAGGGCGGTCCAATTGGGCCGCCCTTTGACATTACACATACCCAATATTTATCTATTTTTAGATATACAGCAAATATTTTATAATTATTCATCAATAAAGAATTTAGCTTAATCACCCGTAACATATTGTTTTAGCTAAATATTTTTTGAAACACAACAGGTTCTTACCGTATTTTTCCCTGTATTGCATCAAAAACTTACTCATGTAAGCTGCTAAATAACGGATGAGGACGCCCTAGAATTAAAGGCAAGTAGCACTTCGTACCCGCAACAAGCCTGAGTGTTCTCATCCACTTGTATGCCCTTAACTAAAAAAGGATATAAACATGGAATACTTTAAACTAGTATTTAACTATAAACAATTTGGTGACACCTGCCTAAGCGCTAGAGATGATCTAGAAGCAGATAAATATGACTTAGAAAAAGGTGCTGCCATTGAAAATTGGCCTAAAACATTTCAACTCTATTACAACTCTAAAAAAGATGGCGAAGAGTTTACTGACTATCAAAACAATACTCTCGACTGGTTTCTAGTCTCAAACAAACTTAAAAATATTATTAGTTCACTGCAAACCAAAAATATACAATTCTTGCCAATAAACATCTTTGACGTTGCCAATGGCAAAATCAGAATTGATTATAATGTTACCAATATTTGCAACATACTAGAAAATGTTTTTGATTTTGAAAACACTATCTTCTATGGAGAACAACCAAAAAAGAAAGATGCCATCTACCCACCTCCAAAATTCTACGCCTTAAAAAGTAAAATGATAGACAAAAATATCCATATATTCAAAATAAGAGAGTTTCCATGGTCAATCTTTGTCTCTAAAGAATTTAAAACTCTTGTAACCAAAAACAAATTAACAGGCTGTGCATTTATGGACGTTATTTTGACTTGAACAAATATCAACCAACTGTAGCAAGAACTCATTGGTGTTGCAAAAAACCCGCACATGCATGCCAGATTTTACTGCCCCAACGGAGCGAAACTGGATAGCCCAGGGTGATAGGCAAAATAGCCATGTACCCAAAAATAAAATTCATGAACAACTGCCCCAACGGGATGAAACAGGATAGTCCAAGGTGATAGATAAAATAGCCATGTATCCAAAAATAAAACTCATGAACAACTGCCCCAACGGGGCAAAAT
>JAGLXC010000145.1 GCA_023133095.1 Gammaproteobacteria bacterium
AGGCATCACCGTAATCCTCTCCCTTTCGAAATCTTACCTCAACAAAAACTAAATCCGCCTGATCCCGCATAATTAAATCAATTTCACCAGTTTTACAGAGATAATTCGCAGTTATTAAGCGCAAACCTTGTGCTGCTAAATAGCTCTCTGCATTCTCCTCTTGCTGTTGACCAATAGCACGCTTTGTTGGTTTTGCTTCCGTCATAATCAACCCTCAGATAACAGGTGCGGCACTCCATTTTGCATAACTGCCCAATCTAGTTGGCGATATATATGCCTACTATTATCTATATAAAACACACCCGTCGCCCCCGCGATTCCAACATCTGGCCTTTGCAACAGTTTATTTAAGTTCAGCATAAGATAATAGGAGTCTATGCCTAAGGCATAAAGACGCGGATAACGGCTATAAGATCTGGGCCATATTTTCGTAATCTGTTGTCGCAAAGCCGGCAATACTGGCGGCAAGGTTGCAGGATCCTCTAATAGCCATGGCATATCACAAAAAATAATGCCATCTAGATCTTTATCTAAGCTCGGCGCAACTCTGCCGCTATAGACAATAGAGGTTGCATATACAGGAAGATTGCCAGCAAAATAAAATTGCAATAATGGTCGAATTTGGCGGGCTATTTTAGGCGGTGCAATCAGGAAAATCACCTCAACATCTTGTCTTCGCCTTGGAGTAAATTTGAACTCCTTCCATAAAATTTTACGTAACTCTTGCTTATGTTCAAGACTCAAATCCACATTAAGCGCATGGGCAACCTGCTTTTCCAGCTGCTGATTAGGATCAAAAAGCATTGTAGTTGCAACTTCGCCGCCCAGCTCCTGCCAAGTTTTCTGTAGAGTCTTTGCCACAGTCTGTCCCCAGGCATTTTGCGGCGCAATAATCAGAGCTCGGCCTGGATGCTCTTGCCAGGCACGCACCGCCATTTGGGTTATTTCATCTTCTGTGAATAGACCAAATTGATATAGATTTTTCGTATCAAAATCTGTGTAATTAGCCACAGTATTTAAGGCTAAAGTTGGTGTGGGCAAATCACCTAAATCAATAATCTCCTGAACATTGCCTTTAGTTAGCGGCCCCACCACAAAATCAGCACCATCTTTTATTGCCTGCCGATATAGGGCAGAGACATCGCTACCGCTAGTATCAATCACCTTAATCGAGGACTTTGATTGCCCCTGCTCTAAAGAGTAGTAATAGGCTGCTAAAAAGCCATTTTTTATAGCCTGCCCGCTTGCGGCCAAAGGACCGTGCAATGGCAAAAGCAAAGCAACCTGTTCTGGATGCTCTGTTGTTAAAGTAAATGGGGTTTGCACTGGTTTTTTCGCAATACAACCAGTTAATAGCAAAATACAAACACCAATAGCGGCAAACTTTCTTTTCATAGCCAGCTATAATACTATTGCTAGCATGAAAACTCTATACATAGTCGCAACTCCAATTGGTAATCTTGGCGATATTACTCTCCGAGCTCTGGAAATTCTAAAGCAAGTAGACTATGTAGCGGCTGAAGATACCCGCCATAGCAAAAACTTACTAACCCATTTTAGCATTAAAAAACCTATGCTCGCCTTACATGACTATAACGAAAAAGAGAGTAGTAAAACATTATTACACCACCTGCAGCAAGGAGCAGATATTGCCTTAGTGTCTGACGCCGGCACCCCTCTAATTAGTGACCCTGGCTACCATTTAGTTACAATGCTAAGAGCCGCCGGCATAAAAATTGTCCCAATTCCTGGCGCTTGCGCTGCAATTGTCGCATTGGCTGCTGCTGGCCTGCCAACTGATAAATTTATCTTTGAGGGCTTTTTACCCGCAAAAACCACAGCTAGAACAGCGCGTTTAACAGCCATTCAAAAAGAGACCCGCACCATGGTCTTCTACGAAGCGCCACATCGCTTACTAAAAAGCTTAGATGATTTCATCACGGTTTTTGGAGCTGACAGAATGGCGGTATTGGCCAAAGAGCTAACCAAACAATTTGAAACCATTTATCACGCCAACTTAGAGGAGATAAAAACCTGGCTTACGGCCGACCCAAAACGCCAAAAAGGCGAATTTGTTCTCTTGGTCCATGGCGCAGCGCAGCCTGCAGCTCAAGCAATAGATGAAAAA
>JAGLXC010000146.1 GCA_023133095.1 Gammaproteobacteria bacterium
AGCCAGTACCATTAACACGATAGCGATAACGTTCTGAGCGCGATGGCCGAAATTCATAATGGGTATCGACATCATGACCGCTTAAAATTTGCGCGGTACCATTAGGCCCATAGATAGAATTTAACATATCACCAACTTCTGTATTAGATAATTTGTGATTAGTAATCTTATGGATGCGACCGTAGATCTCAACAATAACTGGTTCATCAGTTTGCAAGGTAATATCAGAGGCCTCAATTTTGCTGCAGTGGCCTAAGAGTTTGTCGATATCATTCGGGCCAAAGCGCAGTGGTTCATTAGGAAATTGGTACTCCGATCGTTCATTTGTCATAGATTATTTGCTCTTAAATTTATTCACTGGTTGGGTGACATAAATTCTAGATTTCCACTCTTTACTGTTAGCTTTTAATTGCGATACTGAGGTAATACGCAATACTTGATCATTAATGCGCAAGCTGTTGCCGCCGCCAGTTACACCTAAATCAGCTTTGGAGATAAATGGTGGAGTGACAATATTTTGCGCTAATAGTTTACGATATAAGATCATGCCTTGATAATCACGGATTAAGCGACTTAAGTTAATGTTAAATATATCATAAGCTTGTTCTATACCCTCATTCCAGCCAATTATGATATATTTATTCCAGATATCTCGTTCTTGATTGGATTTTGGTAAAAGACTTTGGTCTGGTGTATCTGGTTGGGAAAAGGTCATCCACAAATAGTCGCGCCAGCTAGGAATTGTAGTCACAAAATGAGAAGACTTCTCTATTTTGTAGATCCGGTCAGCCAGCCTGATACTGGAGGTGCCATCTAAGTTTAAGGCCTCTTTGCTTTCTACTAATACTGGCGGCATGACATTATGCGGCAACATCATCTGTTGAAAGTCAAAAGTTTTTAGTAGTATTAAATTTTGGGCTTCTAAAAGGGAGTTCATATCTTTCGCGCTATAAGCTAAAGCCGCCTGAGCCCCAACGCTCCTTGCGGTATCTTTAATAACAGCAATACGAATATGATTTTGTTGAAATTTTTGTGCAGACTCAAATGCCGGTATTTTGCTAGGCGGTGCCTTGGATTCGCTAGTATCGGCGCAGCCAACCATGAAAGCTAAAAAGCCTATAGTGCCAATGAGTTTTAGATAAAGGCTTAAGCGCATGCTATCTTTGTCTCCTATACCTTAGCGTAGCGTAGTTCAATAATTCTGCTTCTAGGATAAACTACGATGCTGGCACGGTTGTCACACTGATAGCCGGCATTACGTAAAACAGTGGCTAATGGTACGCTCTTTTGTGAAAGCGAAACAATAATTGGAATCGCCGGCGGCTTGCCTAAAACTCGAACTTGATAATAGGTCACCTTAGCAATGTTTCTAACTAATGGCTCAATTGGACCGGTCCAGTCGATTGTAGCTAAATGGCCCATTCCTAGCTTATCAGCGTCAGGTAGATCTGGGAGTTTGGCTGCAGGATAGACAACTTTTTGGATCTCTTCTAGCTCAAACAGTGAGTTTTGGATAGCGGTCGCAGAGCTAGCTAATTGAGTTTCTGCCAGGCGCATAGTGGCGTCAGTATCTAGCATCTGGGCGCCCTTAACCGGTTGTTGATAACTGCTGCATCCAGCGAGCAAGAGCCCTAAAATTATAGTTAAGCAAAATTTTGTCTTCATGATCTATAAACTATATATAAAATTAAAATACTATTGAAGCAATAAGTGACCATTCTGTCAAGTTATACTATAATAATAATATGCAAAATCTATCACCAAATGCCCATTGGCGCGATTCAGCCAGACCATCTAAGTTTTTTATCTTTGATGCCAAAGCTGCATTTCCTATGCTTTTGTTTTTACTACACATTAAAATGTGGACATTTATTGTCGCAGTGGTGACTATGCTATTTTTTACCATCTTGAATCGATATGGTTTTAGTGTAGAGGT
>JAGLXC010000147.1 GCA_023133095.1 Gammaproteobacteria bacterium
CAGAGATTATAGGGTGCCTGCAACATCAGGGGTCATTGTTTTGGATTTTTATGCTATGTGACTTGTAACCTCACCAGCTGCATAGGTAGCAATATCTCCATCTGGGTGTCGCAATAATAGATTTCCTTGGTTATCAATTCCGCAAGCTATGCCTGTAATTATTTTAGTGCCATGCATCAAGCTGATCTCTTTACCAAAAAGATAGTCATGTTTAGGCCATTCATCTAAAAATGGTGTAAAGCCATGTTGGTTAAATTTTTCGAGATAGTCAAATAGCTCCTTTAGAAATAGAGCGATAATCTGGTTGCGGTCTTGCTTAGCGTTTAATATTTCAGCCATTGAGCTCCACTCAGGATTGTCAGAAATCATGTTTACATTTAAACCCATACTAATAATCACCTGGGTACTATTATTTGTGGCTTTCACTATGTCAACTAAAATGCCAGCCAGTTTTTTCTGATTAAAGTAAATATCATTAGGCCATTTTATTTTAAGATTTTTGGTATCAATGGCATAATTGCTAAGAGCTTTATAAGCAGCAAATCCAACCACTATACTGAATCCGGATAATTTACTAAGGTCATTATTAAAGTTCCATAGACACGAGAGATAAATATTGCAGCCAGAAGGAGAGTGCCAGATTTTTCCCGGTCTGCCTTTTCCTGCAGTTTGTTGCTCAGCCAGGCAAACGTATGGTGTAGAGTTTATATTTTTTCTGTTAGCTTTTACATAGTCAATAGTCGATGTAGTGGATTCTAAAATATTAATATCACACGGTACTGACAGCTCTTTTTTTATAGCTTCGGCGTTTAGCATAATATTGGTTTCTGCACTAAGTTTCATTTTTCTCTCTCTGTTTTGCCGCAAACTCTTTTAACATATGTGCCTGCTGTTGTGCTTTAGGGTCTTTGGGGCGTTTGCGTGGCTCCGGGGCAGGAGTGTCGTGTCTTAGGCGGTAACGTATTTTTATAAGTTTATTAAATTCTGGTTGAGTGCGTAAGGTTTTAATAATGTCAGGCATCGCGTAGCGAAGATTAGTTGCCCAGGCAGCATTATCAACAATAACTGTTAATAATTCCTTGTTGCTACTGTGCTTAGCTACACAGCAATGTTTGCTTAGCTCATTGTTAAGAGTGCTATGCCAGATCTGGTTTAGCTGCTGTAATGCCGCAGTTTTTTGGATGATTTTAGCTAATGGCGAGGTTCCGCTGCTAATAAATTGGTTAATTTTTGCAATCATATAGATGTTATTTTATAGTATTATCCTTTACAGGAGAAAGGTTATGCAGAAAAAAAATTCTAAGCTAGTGATTATTTATATGCTGATAGTTGTTTTAGGGCGATTAATCCCTCATCCGCCGAATGTAACACCTCTGACAAGTTTATCGCTGTTTGCTGGAGCAAAGCTTTCTAGACTTCAGGCAGTAATTATTATGCTGTTAAGTCTAATAATCTCTGATATTGGTTTGTCTTATCTATATGGCTATCCAGTGTTTGGTTATTGGTCGCTGTTTAGCTATAGCGGATTTTTGGCCATGGTGCTTATAGGCAATCGTTTAGCTAAGGATTATGCGCTTAAGCGTTTAATTAGCTATGTAATAGTCTCATCTTTTGGTTTTTGGCTATGGACCAATTTTGGTGCCTGGCTCTTCATGCCAATTTATACCAAAAACATCCCAGGCTTGTTTAGCTGCTATGTCGCTGCTTTACCGTTTTTGCGCAATGCCGTATTAGGGGATCTAGGTTGGATGGTAGTAATTTTTGGTATATACTCTCTTGTTTTGCAGCAAGTTGATTTAAAAAACCGCCCGAGAGCAGCATAATTATGATAACTAAAATATTGAAAAGAATCGTTGGCACAAGTAACGAGCGTATTTTACGACGCTTAGGTAAAATAGTGCTTAAAGTTAATGCATTCGAGTCCGAAGTTAAAGCTTTATCTGATGATGATTTGAGGGCAAAAACTGATGAACTACGCGAGCACTTTAAAGCAGGCGCGACTCTTGATGAGCTATTACCTGAAGCTTTTGCCATAGTGCGTGAGACCAGCGTTCGTACCTTAGGATTGCGCCATTTTGATGTCCAGTTAATTGGCGGCATGGTACTACATGAGAGCAGAATTGCTGAGATGCGTACTGGTGAAGGTAAAACCCTGGTTGCAACTTTACCCGTTTATTTAAATACCTTAACTGGCAAAGGGGTACATGTTGTTACAGTTAATGACTATCTAGCTAAGCGTGATGCCGAATGGATGGGGCCAGTCTATGAATTTTTGGGTCTTACTGTCGGCGTAATTTGGGCTAATCAATCCCATGCTGAAAAACAGGCAGCTTATGCATGTGACGTGGTTTATGGCACTAATAATGAATTTGGCTTTGATTATCTCCGCGATAACATGGCTTTTAGCTTAGCCGACAAAGTACAGCGTGACATATATTTTGCTATTATTGACGAGGTTGATTCAATTTTAATTGATGAAGCCCGAACTCCGCTGATTATCTCAGGCCCTAGTGACGATAGCTCAGAACTATATATTAAAGTAAATAGCATCATCCCCAAACTCCAAAAACAGGCTGAAAAAGATGGTCCTGGCGATTATAGCGTTGATGAAAAGACTAAACAGGCCTTTTTAACCGAAGATGGTCAACAACGAATTGAAACCTTATTTATTGAGGCCAATCTTTTAAAAGAGGGCGATAGCCTCTACGACGCTGCTAATATTTTATATATGCACTACCTAAATGCATCACTACGAGCCCATGCACTGTTTCATCGTGATGTTGATTATATCGTTAAAAATGACGAAGTAGTAATTGTCGATGAACATACAGGAAGAACAATGGAGGGGCGACGCTGGTCTGATGGCCTGCATCAAGCAATAGAGGCCAAAGAGGGGGTTAATGTCCAAAATGAGAATCAAACCTTAGCCTCTATTACCTTTCAGAACTATTTTCGCCTCTATGAAAAACTCTCAGGTATGACAGGAACCGCAGATACAGAAGCCTATGAATTCAGACAGATATATGGTTTAGATGTAGTAGTTATGCCTACAAATATGCCGATGGTCCGGAAAGATTTGGGTGACCAGGTCTATTTGACAGCGCGCGAGAAGTTCCATGTGATTATTGAAAACATTAAAGAGTGTCGCGAAAAAGGGCAGCCAGTACTAGTTGGTACAATTGCAATTGAAACCTCTGAGCTCTTGTCCAACATGCTGAACCAAGAAAAAGTTCCGCATAAAGTATTAAACGCTAAATTTCACGAACAAGAGGCTAAGATTGTAGCGGAAGCTGGCCAACCAGGAGCTGTAACCATTGCTACCAACATGGCAGGCCGAGGTACAGATATTGTATTAGGCGGTAATCTAGAGTCAGAGATAGCCGAATTAGATAATCCTAGTGCAGAAGAGATTGCTGCTGTACAAGTTGCCTGGAAAGAGCATCATAAGCAAGTAGTAGCAGCGGGTGGATTACATATTATTGGCTCAGAACGGCATGAATCCCGCCGGATTGACAACCAATTGCGAGGTCGTTCTGGCCGCCAGGGCGATCCTGGTTCATCGCGCTTTTACCTATCATTAGAAGATAGCCTCATGCGGATTTTTGCCTCAGATCGAGTCGCAGGCTTTATGAAAAAATTGGGTATGAAAGAGTATGAAGCAATTGAGCACAGCTTTATTACTAAAGCAATTGAAAATGCCCAGCGTAAAGTAGAGGGGCATAACTTTGATCTGCGTAAACATCTATTAGAGTATGATGATGTAGCTAATGATCAGCGCAAAGTAGTATATGAACAACGCAATGAATTGATGGCAGTAGAAGATATATCTGAGAGCATTGTTTCAGTTCGGGAAGATGTGGTTCATAGCTTGATTAACCAGTTTATACCACTAGAGAGCATTGAAGAGCAATGGGATATTCCAGGGTTAGAGCGGCAGCTACAGCAAGATTTCACCTTGCAATTACCACTTGGCAATTGGTTAGCAGAAGATGAGTCCTTGCATGAAGAGACCTTGCGCGAGCGTATTGCAGCTGAGTTTAATAAATTTTACCAGACCAAAGAGGAGCAAGTTGGCGATAAACTCATGCGTCATTTAGAAAAAACAATAATGCTGCAGTTGCTCGATAATCAGTGGAAAGAACATTTAGCATCTATGGATCATCTGCGAGAAGGCATAGGCCTGCGTGGCTATGCCCAGCAAGATCCAAAGCAAGCCTACAAACGCGAATCATTTAAAATGTTTAGCGAAATGCTAGATCGTCTTAAGTATGAGGTAATTAGCACACTCTATGCAGTGCAAATCAAAGCCGAAGAGGAGCTGCAGGCAGTAGAAGATGCCGAGCGCCAACGCGCCAACGCGCGCCAGCAGCAGATGCAGTTTTTACATGCAAATGCTAAGCCTGAGGCTGAGGCTGAATCCGCTGCTAATACTGACTTTAAATCTACAGCAACCATCACTCGAAATACCCCTAAAGTTGGGCGTAATCAGCTATGTCCCTGCGGTTCAGGCAAGAAATACAAGCAGTGCTGCGGGAAGTTGACGTAGGCTCTTTAAACAAATTCAGTAAAAATTAACAATGAGATTGAGCAACTAAATATGTCAAATATCTTTGCTACAAGGCGTGGCTTTTTATACCAGGACCGTTTTGCAGTAGCAGAGTATCTTAAAAATTGGCAGAATATAAAAGAATGAATAGAGTTTTTTTTGTAGTGCGATAGGCATAGAGCAGCGAT
>JAGLXC010000148.1 GCA_023133095.1 Gammaproteobacteria bacterium
TTGTTGTTTGTGGATCGTCTGCTTCCTGGATATTGGAGAATTTAATTCATAATAAAGGCGGATTCTATAATAGAATCACCTACCAACTAGAATTAGATGCTTTTACTCTTAAAGAAAGTCAGCAGTTTTTGACTAATAAGAATATAAAGTTAACAAATGAGCAGATACTTAAACTTTATATGGCGATGGGGGGCATACCATTATATCTTGATCATGTGGCAAAAGGGCTTTCAGCAGATCAAAACATAGATGAAATTTGTTTTAGCAAGCGAGGATTATTATTTAGAGAGTTTGACCAACTATTTGCATCACTTTTTAACCATCATGAAATAATAGAAGAGCTAGTAAGAATAATTGCCAGCCATCGTTATGGAATATCACAAGTAGATTTAATGGCGAAATCCTCAAAAGCTGTTGGTGGCAGGTTAAAAAAACGATTGAAAGAACTGGAAAATGCAGGGTTTGTTGAGGCGTTTATGCCTTATCATCATAAAGGAAAAGGCATATATTATCGTATTATTGATGAATATACTCTATTTTATCTAAAGTGGATTGAGCCTATAATTAATACCTTAACAAAGCGAGATATCAGCAGTGGATATTGGCAAGCCAAGAATAAAAGTGCTTCATGGTTAAGTTGGGCAGGTTATGCATATGAATCAATATGCTATAAACATATTGCGCAAATTAGAAAAGCTTTGGGCATAGAGCCTGGTGCAGAAATTGCTAGCTGGCGCTATACCCCTAGGAAAGGCCTGGAAGATATGGGCGCACAAATAGATTTACTATTTGATAGAGATGATAATGTTATTACCATATGTGAAATAAAATATACTAATAGTCCTTTTGCAATAGATAAAAAATATGCGCAAGATTTGTTGCGTAAAGTAGACGTGTTCCGCAAACAGTCACGAACCAATAAGCAAATATTTATAACTATGATTTCAGCAAGCGGACTTAAGCCTACTATGTACTCAGAAGAGTTAATAACAGGGGTTGTGAAGTTAGATGATCTCTTTAGGCTTTAGGAAGTTTATGCTAAAATGTTTTGATGAAATATCAATGTCTAGCTTAAACGATAAGGAGCCATAAATGCCAAAAAAACAGCCTCAGCCCATATATTTAAAAGATTATCAAGTGCCAGATTTTTTACTGGAAGAGATTAAACTCCATTTTGATATTTATACCACAAAAACCATAGTTAGCGCTGAGCTCTATATTAATCGTAATAGTAACCATAAACGACCATTAGTGTTAGATGGTGATTCTGAGCTAAAGCTCGTGTCTGTACTGTTAGATGGGAAAGCCGTTAGGTACAAACAAACCAAAGATCAATTAATAATTAAACAAGTTCCAAATACATTTGTATTGCAGACTAAAATAGAGTTAGAGCCACATAAGAATACGGCTCTTGAAGGGCTGTACCAATCAAAAGGCACCTTTTGTACCCAATGTGAGCCCCATGGGTTTCGTCGAATTACCTATTTTATTGATCGTCCAGATATTATGACCCGTTTTACCACCACAATTTGTGCTGCTAAAAAACGTTATCCAGTTTTGCTCGCAAATGGTAACTTAATTAAACGCGGAACTACAAAAAATGGCCGTCACTTTGCTGTGTGGCAAGATCCATCATTGAAGTCAGGCCATCTATTTGCCTTAATTGCCGGCAAATTAGAGCATATTAACGATTATTTCATTACAAAATCAGGTCGTACAGTTGCCCTAAAAATCTATTGCGAGCCAGGGTATAAGCAGAAATGTAGATATGCTATGGGCGCGTTGAAGCGGGCAATGCAATGGGATGAGGAGAAATTTGGTCGTGAATATGATCTTGATATCTATATGCTAGTAGCTATTAGTGATTTTAATATGGGAGCAATGGAAAACAAGGGCTTGAACATCTTTAATAGTAAATATGTTTTTGTAGATCCTAAGACAGCAACAGAAGATGATTATGTCAACGTTGAAAATGTAGTAGGACATGAGTATTTTCATAATTGGACTGGTAATCGAGTTGGCTGCCGTGATTGGTTTCAATTAAGTTTAAAAGAGGGGTTGACTACCTTTAGAGATCAACTTTTTACCGCTGATATGAGATCTGAACCTGTAAAACGCATCAAAGATGCCAACATAATTCGGTCACGCCAGTTTGCTGAAGACAGTGGCCCTATGTCACATCCAGTGCAGCCAAAATCGTATGTAGAGATCAATAATTTTTATACCCTGACCGTTTATCATAAAGGCGCGGAAGTTATGCGGATGCTACGTACAATCTTGGGAGCTAAAAAATTTCGCCAGGGCATGAATCTCTATTTTAACCGTCATGATGGTACAGCTGCGACCATTGATAATTTTATAGCGGCAATGGAATCTGTATCAGGTGTTGATCTTAAACAATTTAAAAAATGGTATGATGTTGCTGGCACGCCGCAGTTAAAAATCACGAGCAATTATGATCACATGAGTAAAGTTTTTAGCTTAACCATAAAACAGGATAAAAGCTTACATATTCCATTAGCTATTGGACTATTAAACAGCAGAGGCAAAAGCAGTAAAACTCAAATATTAGAGGTCAAAAACAAAACTGAGATTTTTCAATTTAATAACATTAAAGCTAAACCAATAGTGTCTTTATTGCGTGATTTTTCTGCACCAGTTAAATTGAACTATAAATATAGTGAGCAAGAATTGCTTTTTTTAATGCAGCATGATAACAATGCATTTAGTCGCTGGAATGCAGTGCAAGAGTTGGCAACTAATATGGTAATGCAATTAATAAAAGATTACCGTAAGGATAAAGACTTAATAGTAAGCCCAGGTTTTATTTGGGCATTAGGTGAGATATTGACAGATGAGGCACTTGATCCTGAATTAATAACGCTACTGTTAACTATGCCAACTGATTCCTATTTAATAGAGCATATGAAAGTTGCAGATGTTGACGCTATTTATCATGCTACTGAACTTGTTAAGCAAACAATTGCAAAAGAGCTTGAGCTTGTTTTGTTCTCGCGTTATAAAGTAGAAAAAACGCAGAGTTTAAAAAACCTATGTTTGCATTATCTTCTCTGTTTAAAGAAACAAAAATATTTTGACCTTGCTCTGCAGCAATCTACTAAAGGCAAGAATATGACTGCTGTTATAGGCGGCTTGCGTGGTTTAGTTGATTTTGCCGTACCAGAAAGAGAGCAGGCTTTAGCTGTGTTTTATAAAACCTGGAAGCATGAAGAGTTAGTAATTAATAAATGGCTAGAGTTGCAAGCCGTAGCAAAATTGCCAAACACATTGCAAACAGTAAAGAAATTAACCAAGCATCCTGCTTTTAATATAAAAAACCCCAATAAAGTCTATGTCTTAATTAGGGCCTTTGCTAAACAAAATCCAGTACGGTTCCATGCAATCAATGGCGCTGGTTATAAATTTTTAACGCAGCAGGTGTTACAATTAGATCGAATGAACCCGCAAGTGGCAGCAGCAATAATAGAGCCACTTATTAATTGGCGTAAATTTGATAAAACCAGGCAACAATTAATGCGCAAGCAGTTAATGCGAATAAAACAACAACCAAAACTTTCGAAAAACCTGCATGAAATTGTGCAAAAAAGTTTGAGGATATAGTTTTGCTAAGAAAAACAGTAGTAATTATAGTATTATTATCTATTGCAGCCACAGCTTTAGCATATGAAATTATATTGCCACAAAGTAAAGTTGAATTAAAACAAACTACAAATTTAACCGCCAAACAAAAACAGTTTGTTGAATTCATGTTGCCGAAAATTGATACAGCTAACCATGAAATTCTAATGTTGCGTAAGCAGCTTGTATACTTACACTTTATCTGGCAAGAGGGGGCTGATTTAAATAAAAAGCAAACAGCCTGGCTCCATAAATTAGCCCATGATTACCGTGTTACAGATATAGACCTTGCCCATAGGCAAACCTGGAACACATTGTTAAACCGAGTTGATGGATTACCAGATTCCTTAATCTTAGCGCAAGCTATTAATGAATCTGGCTGGGGCAGCTCCCGTTTTGCAAAGAAAGGCAATAACTATTTTGGAGTTTGGTGTACCAGCCCAGGTTGCGGAATTGTGCCACGTCGGCGGGCTAAAGGCGCAACTCATGAGGTTAGAACATATGCCACAGCTTTAGATTCAGTCGAAGGCTATATGCAGAATATAAATGTCTATCCAAGCTATAGGAAATTGCGTAACTTACGAGAACAAATACGCTTTAACCATGCAATGCTAAG
>JAGLXC010000149.1 GCA_023133095.1 Gammaproteobacteria bacterium
TACGTTGCCAAAAGCAAAAGGTACAGCATAACCTAAGGTGGGAGCTGAGCTACCAGAATCCTCTTCTAAAGAATTTAAAGCGGCCGTACTTGTGCCAGCGCCAGTTAAGCCTCCGAACAGCAACACTGGATTTAGTTTCAGAATATATTTGCCAAATAAAACGCCAATTACCATTGGCAACAAAGTAACCATAACTCCAGCAAAAAAGATAGAAAACCCTGCTGTTTGCAAGGCCTGCCAGGCTTTAGGGCCAGCGGACAAACCAATGCAAGCAATAAATAAATTCAAACCCAGATTGGTAAATATCCATTGAGCACCATCTGGTATTTGACCAAAAGTTGGATGGATTGAGCGCAGCCAACCAGCGCCAAGCCCTGCAACTAAGACTCCACCGCCAACACCTAAAGTGATGGGTATCCCCACAACTGGAATGGCAAGCAAGCCAAACAGAGTTCCTATCACGCAGCCAATGCCAACCATAACCAAATCAGAAGCTTTGGTGGAGCGCTCTGGATAGCCTAAAGTTTTAACAATTGCCTCTACATCGCGTTTAGTACCAGATATGCTTAAGACATCGCATTTATGAATTACGGTATCACGGGCGACAGGAATTTCACGGCCTTGCCTAGTTATTCGTTTTAAAAATAGGCCGTGGCTATTTTGCATAGCACTTAATTCACCCAAAGTTTTCCCTGCAATTTTCGAATTCAACACACAAATGTCTAATACTTCACCAACAAGATTGGTCAACTCTTTATCATCTACTTCGGGACCAATGATTTTATCAGCATTGATAAATCTATCGCGGCAACCAACCAGAGCAATTACATCACGCTGTTGTATTATTAATTCCGGCGTCGGATCAATTAATTTGTCGGCACGCTTTATCTTGTCAATCGCAACTCTGTCAGGAAATAAAGCCTCAATTTCTTGTAAGGTTTTGCCAACAATAGTTTCACAGGCAACCCGATAGGCTCGTAAATCTAACTGCTTTGTCCATAAAAATAGCTCTGGCCCCTCTACTTCTAACTCACCGCCATTCATTTCTATTTCTAATTTTTTAGCTGTAGCCTTAAAATCCAAGCCCATTAAACGCGGCAAAATTCTAAAAAACATAATCAGTCCAGCGGTACCAAAAATATAGGTAATGGCATAAGCAACTGCCACATTACTATTCAGCTGAGCCTGCTCAGCAACGCTAACCCCTAAGTGTTTAATAGCGCCACCTGCGGTTCCGATAATAGCTGACTGCGTCATGGCGCCGCCTAAGATTCCAGCAGTGGTGCCTGGATCAAAATGAAACCATCTCCCAAGGAAAATTGCAGTTAACAAACCAACTACTGCGACCACTAAAGCTAGCCAAATATATTTAAGTCCAGCAGTTTTAATAGCCCCGAAAAATTGCGGCCCAACCTGATAGCCGATACAAAAAATAAATAGCGCAAAGGCAATGTTTTGCAAAAGTTGTGGTACTGGAATATTGATCTGCCCTAGCAACAAAGCAACAACCAATACTCCAGTTGTTGAGCCTAAGCTAAAGCCATATAACTTGAGCTTGCCTATATAATAGCCAATAGCTATGGCCAAAAAGACAACTATCTGCGGATAGTTGTGAAGCAAATTTATTGCTGAACTAAACATGATTATTTCTTAGCCTTTAACCACTGTTGGTAATATTTCTCTAGCAAATCTTTGATGTCTTTACCAATCTCCTCATAGGCACGATCAGGTAGGTTAGCCAATGATACTCTAACTGACATGTTGGGAGCAGCAAAACCACCGCCATCCATTAAAACAATCGAACTTTTCTCTGCCAACTTAACCACAAAATCAATTGGTTCATGTGTGTTTAGTAAATAGTCAGCAAACTCCTGGCCATAACGTTGCCCGGCAATTGCTGGGATGTCGATCGTAGAATAATAGTGCGTATCATAGGGGTTTTCTACATACTCGACTCCTAAATATTTATATAGTGTTTTTATTCTTCGCTTTACTATATATTGCGCAACTTGTTTGTACTCCTGCTTTTTATCTATCAGGCAAAACAGAGAAAATATCGCCATCATTACCTGCTGCGGCGTTGATAATCCAGCGGTATGATGCAAAGCAACTGAGCGACTGTCAGCCACCATGCGATCAATAAATCTCATCTCTTTCGGCTCTAATATTACTGTACTATAGCGCTCTTCCAATTCATTGCGATCTTTGGATGGTAGTTCAGCAATCATTTTATCGAAGATATTGTCTTTGTGTATACCAATGACGCCTAAGCGCCAGCCGGTAGCACCAAAATATTTAGAAAATGAATAGACTAAAATTGTGTTATGTGGCGCAATAGCTGCTAAAGATTTAAAGTCGTTAACAAATGTTGCATAAACATCATCAGTTAAAATAATTAAATCGGGTCGTTTTGTCTTTACTAGTTCAGCAATTTTAGCAAGTGATTCAGGTGCCATACTTACGGAGGTCGGATTAGAAGGATTAACCAGAAAAAAAGCCTTTATTTCAGGGTCAGCTAATTTAGCCAACTCTGTATCCGGATATTGCCAGGCCAAATTTTCATCTTGCTTAATTTCTAACTCTACAAATTCATAATCATTTAAGTGCGGAATTTCTAAATAGGGGGTAAAGATAGGTGTGCCCAAAGCAATTTTATCACCTTTGTGCAACAGTTTGTTTTCCATTAAAGAGGTAAAAATGTAATCCATAGCTGCAGTGCCACCTTCAGTGGCAAACAACTCAAAATTACCAGTTGGCACTTTGCCAGCAAATAGCTCCTGCTCTAAATATTTATGCACTATTTTTTCAGTTAAAGTAAGCATGCGATCTGGCACAGGATAGTTATCACCCAATATGCCATCTACCATCTCAAGCAAAAAATCATCGGGATTAAATTTAAACTCATCTCGCACACAAAGAAAGATCTCATGCAG
>JAGLXC010000015.1 GCA_023133095.1 Gammaproteobacteria bacterium
ATTTGTTAGTGGTTGGTTTATTGCTGCTAGGGATATTTCGTGGTTTTATCTATTCACCAACAATCTCACATCTATCCAAAAATAGCATTACCGCCACCTTTGGAAAAAATATTCCGCTCTCGATCTATAGATTATTTGAAACTTTAGGTAGAATCATTGGCCCAATTGTTCTTATACAGCTGTTAATTTTCTGCAACTACACTACCTTGAGTTTTGCGATAGTTGGAGGAGGCTTTATCTTAATTGCCATCTTATTCATCGGGTTTAATAGATTTTTTGCGGCCTGAGGCATGCCTAGCCCGAAGTTCAATATCAATATATTTGTCGGTAATGGCGCTAGAGCCGTGGCCAGCATCATCGCGCACATGCTCTCTGGGTCTAATCTTTACATCCTCTGAAATGCCAGTATGACGCAGCCAATGGACAGTTGCAGCCTGCAGCTGCGCTGCCTCTTCCTGAAAACCATCTTGTTGCAACCGCAACATCGCAGCATCAAAACACTCCTGCACAATCATTCTGATATGGCGAGTACTGCTAACAGGACCCTTACCGCGCTCTTTTGGAATCAAGGCCAAAGTTTCTCCAGGCGTAGGCAAAGGCGATAAACTTAAGCTCTGGCGGTAGCGTTTAAGTGCCTGCAGCATTGCATCACTTACAACAATATTACGCTCTTTGTTGCCTTTTCCTACAGTGGTAAACCACCAATGGCCATCTAGGTCACGTTTAAAATCACCCATCTGCGGAATCCAGCGCGCAGATGCAGCCAACTCAGAGATACGTAAATACATACCAAAGAGGGCATTCATAATAAACAGAGTCCGTTCATGCAATAATGGATTTTGATTGGCCATTAATTCAGCTGTTTCAATAACGTAGCTCCATTGCAACTCAGTTAAGCGTCGGATTATAGCTTTACCTTGCTGCTTGCGTAAAAATTTACTCTTTTGCCTAATTTGTGCGACCGGATTAGCTTCAACATACTCCTCTTGAATTAAGTAATTATAAAAGCTGCCTAAAATGGCAAATATCGCTTGCAGAGCACTTTGGGATAGAGCGTAGTTTTTAGGATCAGGCTGCCTGCCTGCACGATGGGCTGATTTTGAAATTGTAGCTACAAATGGACGCCACTCTGGATTAGCAATGCGTTCGCCATTTTTTTCCATAAACCGTGGTACATTTTTAGTACCAATCCAGCTAATTGGTGGATTTTGACAAAATTCAATAAAGGTCTCTATGTCAACACGCTGGATCTTCTGCAAAGGCTTTTTAGCTATCAGCCAACACCATTGCAATAAACGCTCAGTCTCACGACGATAGGAGTTAAAAGTAGGAATGCTACCACGGTAGCTATATATAAATTGCAGCGCATGGCGATAGTCATCTTTATAAGCCATAGCAGTAGCAGGAAGATCTTCACTCAAGATCGAGATATTTTCTAAGGTATCAAATAGTGGCGTTGGTGCTTGCTTGCTCATACTCATAAATAGGATTATATTATAATAACCATGACAAGAAAATTTATTGATATATCAGTGCCGCTTGAGAGCAACATTAAATCCGATCCGCCAGGTTTTGAACCCAAAATTAACTATTTTGATCATGACAAGACTGTGCCCGAAATGGTTAGTTTTTTCCCGGGTTTAACTAAAGAGGATCTGCCTGATGGTAAAGCCTGGGCCTATGAACGAATTGATCTTATTACCCATAATGGGACCCATTTAGATGCTCCATATCACTTTCATCCAACCATGAATAATGGCGAACGCGCAATTACAATCGACGAAGTGCCGCTTGAGTGGTGTATGCAAGCAGGAGTTAAGTTAGACTTTCGTCATTTTCCTGCTGGCTACATAGTAACCCAAAGTGATATTGAAACAGAGCTAAAACGAATTTCACATCAGCTCTCTCCATTAGAGATCGTGCTGGTAAATACCAGCGCTGGCGTGCGTTATGGCAAAGATGACTATATTGTATCAGGCTGCGGCTTAGGCCGAGAAGCAACCCTCTACTTACTAGAACAGGGCATTAAGGTCTGTGGTACCGATGCCTGGAGCTGGGATCCGCCTTTTTCCTACACCAAAGAGAGATTTCAACAGACAGGTGATGCCTCTCTAATCTGGGAAGGACA
>JAGLXC010000150.1 GCA_023133095.1 Gammaproteobacteria bacterium
TAGAGATCTGGAATCTGGTTTTCATGCAATATAACCGATTTGCAGATGGCAGCACGCAGCCGTTGCCCAAACCATCAGTTGATACTGGAATGGGATTAGAGCGACTCGCAGCTGTAATGCAAGGCAAACATAATAACTTTGAAACAGATATTTTTTCTAATATAATCAAAGAAATATTGAATTTATCTAAAGCAAAAGATGAATCCAGTGTGGCAGTTAGAGTAATTGCTGATCACATTCGAGCAGCTGCATTTTTAATAACAGATGGAGTTGTTCCCAGCAACGAAGGTCGGGGTTATGTGTTGCGACGTATCATTCGACGCGCAGTGCGATTTGCCAATAAATTATCAGTTAAGGGACCTTTTTTATCTAAATTAGTAGCTGTGTTAGTCAAAGAGATGGGCGCAGCATATCCAAAACTAGCACAATCACAAAAATTAATTGAGCGAATGTTGCAGCACGAAGAGCAACAATTTTCAGTTACTTTAGCGCAGGGATTACGTACGCTGGAGCAAGAGATTGATAAATTAAAGGGAGATTCCATACCTGGAGAGCTGGTATTTCGTCTCTATGATACCTATGGCTTTCCAATAGATATTACTCTGGACATAGCCAAAGAGCGTGGTTTTTCCGTTGATGAACAAGCACTTACAAAAGAGATGCTGCAGCAACGCGAACAGTCAAAGAAAAGCAGTCATTTTACTACAGACTACACCAAAGAGCCGCAGTTTAAAGGCAAGACCGAATTTGTGGGTGATACTATTTTAAGCAGCGAGGCTAAAATAATTGGCCTTGTTACTGATGGTGAAGAGATTACAGAGATGAAGGCAGGAGAAAAGGGCAGAGTAATTTTAGATCGCACTACTTTTTATGCTGAAGCAGGTGGTCAAATCGGTGATAGTGGTGATATCTATACAGACAATGCCCACTTTCATGTGGCAGAGACCTTAAAGCACGGTGATATCTATATGCATTATGGCTATCTTCAATCTGGTATCTTAAAGCAAGGAACTAAAGTGGAGGCAAGAGTGAGTGATAAAAGGCGCTCTACCACAGCTAACCACTCTGCAGCACACCTTTTGCATGCTGCATTACAACAAATTTTAGGCTCCCATGTAACCCAAAAGGGCTCTTTCGTTGATGCAAAAAGATTACGGTTTGATTTTTCTCATTTTGAGTCAATAACATCTAATCAAATCAAAGAGATAGAAGAGTTAGTTAATGCAAAAATTCGTGCCAACATACCAGTGATAAAAGAGATAATGAGCTTAGATGAGGCACGTAAAGCTGGAGCAATAGCACTATTTGGAGAAAAATATACCGAAAAAGTAAGCGTAATAAGCATCAGAGATTTTTCTAAAGAGCTATGTTGTGGCACTCATGTTAAGGCAACAGGTGAAATTGGTCTATTTAAGATTATTACAGAGAGTGCTATTGCTGCAGGAATTAGACGAATAGAGGCAATTACTGCTGAACATGCCTTTACCTATCTAGAGAAAAAAGATAACCAATTGAAAAACATATCAATTTTGTTAAAAACCGAGCCCGAAAATGTTGTCACCAAAGTAGCTCAAGTTTTAGAGAATATCAGAGCACAAGAAAAAGAGTTACAACAACTAAAGAGTAAACTCGTAACATCTAATAGCAATGAGCTTTTAGAACAGGCAGTTGAGATTGATGGCATAAAGGTATTAGCGATTAAATTAGCAAATGTTGACATGAATACACTACGGAGTACTATTGACCAGCTTAAAATGAAATTGGGTTCGGCAGTAATAGTTTTAGCAACAGTCTCTGATAACAAAATTCAGTTAGTAGCCGGAGTTAGCAAAGATTGCTCTAATAAAGTAGATGCAGGCAAGTTAATGGGATATGTTGCATCTCAAGTTAATGGCAAAGGAGGCGGTAAGGCTGATATGGCTCAAGGAGGCGGT
>JAGLXC010000151.1 GCA_023133095.1 Gammaproteobacteria bacterium
CAACAAGATTTTATTAAATTGTTTTTGCATCCAGGGGGCGTCCAATTTTTCTGTATCTAGATTCGCAGTATAAAAGCTGGTGTTGTTGATGTTGTTATATTTGGCATTATTCGTTGCACGCTCTACCATCTGCTCGCTTCCCTCAACACCAATTATCTCCTGGCATAGCCGAGCAAGGGGTAGGGTGAAATTGCCTAAACCACAAAAGAGATCAAGGATTGCATCATCAGATTGGGGCTGCAGTAGCTCAATTGTCTTTGCCACCATTTTTTTATTTATCTCTGAGTTAATTTGAGTGAAATCAAGCGGATGAAATAGCAAGTTAACGTTATTTATAGTATATTTTAGGTGGTCGCTTGTTGCTTCAGGATATAACAGGTGAACTGAATCAGGGCCTTTAGGTTGCAGATAGAGCTGGAATTGTTGCTCTTTGGCAAAGGCCTTGAGTTTGGCTAAGTCGCAGGGAGAAAATTCCTGCATATGTCTTATCACTAAGGCCGTTATCTCATCAGCTACTGCAACCTCTATTTGCGGAATCTCTTTATAATTATCTAGGGTAGCAATAAAGGTGCTTAGCTCATTAATTCTATTACCAACGGATTCATGCAAAACCTCACAGCCATTTAGGTCAGCGAGAAAACGGCCATTTTTCTCCCTAAAGCCAACCAGAACCTTCTCTTTTTTAACTACATATTTTACCCCTAAGCGGGCTTTGCGACGGTAGTTCCAGGCAGGGCCTGTTAAAGGCGGCAATACAGTTTCTGGTTGTAGATCGCCGAAGTGTTGGAGTTGTTCCAATAATATTTGCTGTTTTATTTCAATTTGATAATTGGGCGCCATATGCTGCAAACTACAGCCGCCACAGACTCCAAAATGCGGACATTTAGGGGTAACGCGCTCTGGCGCTGCTGTTAAGATAGCAGTTGCTTTAGCCTCGTCATATTGGCTGCGTTTTTTAGTGTAGACAAACTCTACCTCTTCATTTGGCAAGGCACCTTCAATGAAGGTGGTTTTACCATTGATATGGGCAATGCCACGGCCGTCATGGCTTATAGAGTTTACATGACATTTATTGTTTAACTTATTGGTTTTATTCATATGTTTATATTGTGAGTTGTTGTTTTATAGTTGTTGGCTTGATAATGTTTGTAGCGCATGCGGGCAGCAGCCTTTAAGTTGTTATCATTCGGAACTACCTCTAACACTCGATTAAAGTCGTTATAGTAGTCTGGGGCGTTAGTAGTTAGGTTAATTAAGATGTCGTTATGCGGTGGCTGTGGATTTGCTTCTGCACATGCGATTTGGACAGCTGCTGGGGTTGGTTGCTGTTGCTGCTCTTGATAAATATCATGTGGAACAAAGCTGACATCACGAAAGGTCCAGAGCTGATCATTGAGCTTTTGCGTTTCAGCTAATGTCTCTGTCAGAATAAAAATCTGGTGGCTCTGGTTATAGGCTTTTTCCACTAAACGACACACAAAGGGGAGTGACTCTTCTAGTGAAGAGCTATTTAGTAGATAAAAATCGATCTCAATAGGCATATTTTAGCTCAATCTGATATAATTAGTATTTAATTAAGCTTATTATTACTAAATTGAACTGATTTTTCTATGATTATTTTTCGTTATTTAGCAAAAGAGATATGTGGAGTCCTATTAGCAACTAGCGCTGTGCTGTTATTTATCTTTTTGAGTGCGCAATTTGTCCATTTTATGCGTTATGCTGCAGAGGGTAATCTGACTGCGCATATGGTTATTCTTTTGCTTTCGCTCGAGATGCCAACTCTGCTTGGGACTTTGCTGCCACTCGCGCTATTTCTCGGTATTTTATTAGGGTTTGGGCGGATGTATGCAGATAGTGAGATGACCGTGCTGTTTGCCTGCGGGGTAAGTTGGCGTCGCATAATGAAAATAGTTATGAGCATAGCCACTATTATTATGGTTCTGGTCTCTATCTTGATGCTGTGGGTCAGTCCGCATGTTAACAAATATGCAGAGGAGCTTTTAAATACAGGTGCTCTATCACCATTAGAGTTGATTTTGCCAGGGCAATTTCAGGAGATGCAGGGCGGTAAATTGATTTTTTATGCTGAGGAGATATCTAAAGATCACAAAAAACTGCACGATATTTTTGTAGCAGATCCTGATGATAGCCAGCAGAATAAAAAGGACAAAAAAGATGAAACTGATAACTGGAATGTGTTGGTAGCAAAAACTGGTAAACAAAAGATTGATAAAAAAACTGGTGATCTTTTTTTAGTGTTTAATAATGGCCATCGTTATTCTGGCATACCCGGGCAAAGAGATTTTCAGATTGCAAAATTTGACGAGTTTGGCAAGCGTATTAGCCAGGGTGACAATAGAAATAAGCGTAAAGTTAATGCTATGCCAACTATGGAATTATTCCGACATCATAAAAATGATGCAGCTGCGGCTGAGTTACAATGGCGCATATCCATGCCGATTATGGTGCTGGTTTTAGCTATAATGGCAGTGCCATTAAGCCGGGTTAGGACTCGGCAGGGTCGTTATGCGCAGATGATACCTGCTATGTTGCTCTATGTTATTTATGGGAACTTTATGTTTTTAGCTCGATCCTGGATTAAGCAAGGTGAGATATCGCATGCTTTAGGCATGTGGTGGGTGCATGGAATTATGCTGCTTATTGCTTTACTATTATTTTTGCATCAAATAGGCTGGCGTCGTCTTATACGAGCTAGAGACAAAGAATGAAGTTATTACGCAGATACATAGGTACTACAGTTATTGGCACTATTTTGATGGTGGTGTTGGTTATTATTAGCCTGGAGATGTTCATTAATTTCACCAGTGAATTTTCTGATATGGGCACGGGTAACTATGGCCTTATGCGGGTCATCATTTATGTGTTTATGTGTCTTCCCGGCGCTATTTATCAATTTTTTCCTATGGCGGGGCTGTTAGGTAGTTTGATTGGCCTGGGTCTTATGGCTTCAAGAAGTGAATTGATTGTTATGCGAGCAGCCGGAGTCTCCTTAGTACAGATCACCGGGTCGGTTATTT
>JAGLXC010000152.1 GCA_023133095.1 Gammaproteobacteria bacterium
AAACCGGACACATAGATTAAACTAATCCATTAGTAGAAAAACAATAATGAGTAAGATTAAGGCGAATTCAAGCTCCCTTGAATAGGCAGTGTCTAGCATGAAGTGCATCATTTAGTAAAATAATACTAATGATGTAATTTGTGTGAGGTAAAAATGGGAACTGAATATCGACACTTGTCAGAGCAAGATAGGATTTTTCTACGCATAATGCTAGATAAATGTTATCCAAAAAGTAAAATTGCAAAAATATTTGAGCTTCCGGAACAAACCACGATACAATACCTCTATAAGCTAATTGAACAACAAGTTGTTGCCCAAAATTAACATGTTAAATTATCAGGGACTTAGGTCAATGGGTAAAAATTCTATATTAAGCTCAATTCTCCAACGAGCCGTTGGAGAAGTTAAATTGGTGCACCAAATCAGGCGTCAGCACGCTGTTGGCAGTTATTATAAACAAAATCGTTGATATTACGGCCAAATGGGTTAAAATTAGAGCTAACCATACCCGCTACGCCACTCAACGATGCGCACCTCGGCGGGTTTTTATGTCTAAATACACAAAGCAAGCGCTTAAAAGACAAAAAATGGTTGCATTTTTGGTAAATAGGGCTATAATTACAATTATCCAAACCCATCACGCCTATCAACGATGCGCACCAAGATGGGTTATTTTTTATGTATAAACAAACTTTTGCCAAAACCTCTATCCCCGTTGAAAAGCAAATTGAGCTTTTACAACAACGTGGTCTTAGAATTGATGATCTTATAAAAGCCAAGCATCGCCTTAACACTGTTAGTTACTATAGGTTATCTGCTTACTTTAAATCCTTTCAAATAAGTAAAGAAAACCATAATTTCAAACCCAACACTTGTTTTGATGATATCTGGCATCTATATGTATTTGACAGAGAATTACGTTTACAAGTACTGGATGTCCTGGAACGTATAGAAATCACCTTACGCACTGCTTTATCTAATAAAATGTCAGAAAAATATGGCACGCTATGGTACTTATCTAAACAGCCATTTGCTGCCAAATGGTCATCTCATAAGAATTCTAAAAGTAACACGCCTTACACTCACTTAAAAAAAGATATAGAGGATATATGTTGTCGAAAAAAAGAAGATTTTATAAAGCATTATTATGACAAATACAACGAACCTATCTATCCACCAAGCTGGATGATTATAGAGTGCTTATCATTTGGCAAATGTACTAGCTTGTTCCGTAATATTGCCACATTGGAAGACAAAAAAGCTATTTGCCAAATATTTGGCTATCATCCTAGAGTTATCGAATCAACACTTGAAGCTATGCGGTATACTAGAAATGTCTGTGCACATCATGCCAGACTATGGAACCGTTGGTTTGTGTACACGCCAAAACATCTTAATGCTTTTGGAGAGTTTAAAACCAAACCTCGCTCTTTACATGAACAGCTCTTTATAATTGGTAAACTACTACAAACCATATCACCAAATTCTTTATGGAAAACACGTCTATATAAACTTTTTGAAAAGTATGAACAATTTCCAGGGCCCGCCATGGGCTTTACTAACAACTGGCGTGAAGATCCTTTTTGGGAATTATGACCCATGCCCCAAAAGTACCCTACTCCTATCCCAATCTTTGATAATCTAGAAAATATAGCAAAACAAAAAGCTCCTGCCCTAGCCTATGCAAAAAAGGACTTTAAGCTGGCAGTGGATTTTTTGAAACAGTATTACGGCAGCGAGGCTACCTTTACCGCTTACCGACGAGAAATGGAGCGTGTGCTGCAGTGGTCGTGGCTTATAGCCAAAAAATCTATTTTAAAACTCAAGCGGGCAGATATTGAGGATTACATTAAGTTTTGCCAAAAGCCGCCCCGCTCCTGGATTGCCTTAAAACAGGTGCCACGCTTTGCAACTAAAGCAGACCTGAGGGTGCCAAACACCAAGTGGCGACCATTTGTAGTACAGCTATCTAAAGTAGATACTAAAAAAGGCGTAATGCCTGATAAAGGCAACTATGCTTTATCCCAGCAGGCTCTTAGTGATGTCTTTAAAGTTATGAGTAGTTTTTTTAATTATCTATTGCAGGAAAATATTCTGGAAGCTAACCCGGTAGCGCAAATAAGACAAAAAAGTAAATTCATTAGAAAACAGCAATCGGCTCCTAAAATCCCCAGATTAACCGAAACCCAGTGGCAGTATGTTTTGGTTGCAGCTGAAAAGCTAGCAAAGGAAAAACCCGACACACATGAGCGTACGCTGTTTGTTTTAACTGCCTTGTATCTGATGTATTTAAGGACATCAGAGCTTACGGCCAGCAAGCGCTGGATTCCACAGATGGGCCATTTTTACGAAGATACCAACCAGAACTGGTGGTTTACCACAGTAGGCAAAGGCAACAAGCAACGGCATATTGCGGTAAGTGACGCTATGCTAGGAGCACTAAAAAGATATCGCGAGTCTTTAAAATTATCTGCCTTGCCCTCGCCTAAAGATCATATGCCGCTTATCCCGAAGGTTAAAGGTAAAGGCGCGGTCTCTTGTGTAACTGTTATAAGAGATCTGGTACAGCAATGTTTTGACATTGCTGCCAAGAATCTTAGAAAAAAACGTCTTTATCGCGAAGCTACGGGTCTAGGATCTGCCACAGTGCACTGGTTAAGGCACACCGGCATCTCAGATGATATCAACAAACGCGGCAGGCCGATTGCTCATGTACGAGACGATGCCGGTCACAGCTCTATGGCTGTGACCGATCGCTACAATGACGTTACCTTGCAGGAGCGGCATGCTTCGGCTAAGAGGAAAAAGGCCAAATAATATCCATATAAAATTATTCTCCTGAACTTTGCTACTTAGGACGCCAAGCCTATGAAATTTTTGTGAGACTATCTCCTTTGAGATTTCCTCCGTTTTTTAATTATACTTTTTACCAATTCTACAAGTTGTGATTTTATTTGTGAGCTTGTTAACAATAATAGACATATCAATTGATTTAAAATAAAAAATGCTAATGATATTAGGATTCCGCATTCCATCGGAATCAGGCTTAAGTTTTATCGGTTTACCAAATTTATTTTCCCAAAAAGAGTAGTCCCATTCTGTTCCCGCAGAAATATTCCCCATTACCCAATATTGGCCATCTTTAACATTATCTATGCCTTTCTTTTCTTCCAATAATTTATATTTTTTTATATTATTTTTTATTGGAGTTGTTTCTTCTGTACAAAATGGTGTGCGATCTTTGTTGATACACTTGCATTTGATATGGCCACACTAAACCGGACACATAGATTAAACTAACCCATTAGGAGGAAAACAATAATGAGTAAGATTAATACTTATGACCTGGAGTTTAAACAGTCATCAGTAAAATTGGCAGTAGACTCGGGCCAAACAATGGTGCAAACGGCGAAAGACCTAGGGGTGAACGTCAATACACTGCATGGCTGGGTTGCAAAATATTGCAAAAAAGCTAATGCTAGCCATCAGCAAGAAGCAGAGCCAAATCAAGCCGAGAAAATCAAGCAGCTAAAGAAACAAGTTGCGCGCTTAAAGCAGGAGCGAGATATATTAAAAAAAGCCGCGGCGTACTTTGCGAGCGAAGCTCTGTAAAGTACGCCTGGATGAAATTGCTAACAAATCTTTTAAATCCATGTCCGGAAAAGTGTTGGCACATCATTCTTTAAATACACACGTTACAAATAACAATCTTTTCTTTCAGTAAGTTACAATAATACATTACAGTTTTTACCTCAAAACGCAAATATTTTATATTTAGCGTTTTAATCAAAATCCAGATGCAATCTAAGCCAAAAATGTATAAAATCTCCTATTATGAAAAAAACAACTACACCTACTCCAATGGGCAACAATGAACTAGCAGAGCAGCAGCCACTTCGGCTATTTGCTGAAAAGGCCTATCTTGATTACTCCATGTATGTAATTTTAGATCGCGCTCTACCTCATATTGGCGATGGCCTAAAGCCGGTGCAACGCCGCATTGTATATGCCATGAGCGAATTAGGCCTTAAAGCTACGGCTAAATTCAAAAAATCGGCTCGTACTGTAGGTGACGTTTTAGGTAAATATCATCCACATGGTGATGCTGCCTGCTATGAGGCAATGGTTCTTATGGCGCAAAGTTTTGCCTATCGCTATCCGCTGGTTGATGGCCAGGGTAACTGGGGCTCTGCTGACGATCCCAAATCTTTTGCCGCAATGCGCTATACTGAATCACGCCTTACCCCATATGCCGAACTACTGTTAAAAGAGCTAGGTCAGGGCACGGTCGACTGGGCCCCCAATTTTGATGGCACCTTAGATGAACCAAAGCTTTTACCAGCTCGGATTCCGAATATTTTATTAAATGGTGCATCTGGAATTGCTGTTGGTATGTCAACCGACATTCCGCCACATAATATGCGCGAAGTTATTACCGCCTGTATTCGCCTTATTGATGAGCCAGAAGCTACATTAGCAGATATTTGTGAACACATTAAGGGGCCAGATTTTCCCACTGAAGCCGAAATTATAACCCCACAAAATGAGCTGCTAGAGATCTACAGCCAGGGAACCGGCAGTATTCGTATGCGCGCGACCTATACTAAAGAAAAAGATGAAATCATTATCACAGCGCTGCCATATCAAGTTTCAGGCGCCAAAGTGCAAGAGCAGATTGCTGCCCAAATGCAGGCCAAAAAACTACCGCTAGTTGCTGATCTGCGCGATGAATCTGATCATGAAAATCCTACTCGCATTGTCATTATCCCACGCTCTAATCGGGTTGATGTTGAGGCGTTGATGTCGCATCTTTTTGCGAGCACTGAACTAGAACGCAGCTACCGCATTAATCTTAATATGATTGGTAATGATGGCCGGCCGCAGGTAAAAAACCTCTTAGCCATTTTAAAAGAGTGGTTAGAATATCGCTTAACTACGGTACAGCGCCGGTTGCAATATCGCTTAGATAAAATTTTAGAGCGCCTACACCTTTTGGAGGGTTTGCTAATTGCCTATCTTAATATCGATGAGGTAATTGCAATCATCCGCAATGAAGACAAACCCAAACCAGTTTTGATGGAGCGCTTTAAACTTAGTGATAAACAGGCGGAAGCAGTTTTAGAGCTAAAATTACGCCATCTCGCAAAACTAGAAGAGGTCAAAATTCGCGCTGAACAAGATGAGCTTAGCAAAGAACGTAATTTGCTAGAAAAAACCCTGGGTTCAAAGCAACTGCTAAAAAAATTGATCCGTAAAGAGCTGTTAGAAGACGCAGAGAAATATGGTGATGACCGCCGCTCGCCAATTGTTGCCCGCAACGAAGCTAAAATAATTCGCGAAGAGGAGGTGCTGCCAACTGAATCTATCACTGTTATCTTATCAGCTAAAGGCTGGGTCCGCTCTGCTAAAGGACATGAGATTGATCCGATCACCCTTAATTATAAAGCTGGCGATAGCTTTAAAATGGCTGTCCACGGCCGTAGCAACCAGCTAGCAGTATTTTTAGACTCAAATGGCCGCAGTTATGCTTTGCCAGCCCACAAATTACCATCAGCCAGAAGCCAAGGCGAACCATTAACTGGCCATTTCAAACCAGCACCAAACGCTACCTTTGTTGCAACCGTGATCGGCGAACCCCAACAAAACTATCTACTTGCCTCAAGTGCCGGCTATGGTTTTATTGCTAAATTAGAAGATTTTTATACTAAAAATCGCGCTGGAAAAGCGCTGTTAACCGTACCTAAAGGCGCAATAGCTCTGCCACCAAGAACAATCGACAATCCAGAAACTCAATATCTAGCGACAATAACCAACGAGGGTCGCTTATTGCTATTCCCCGTTGCCTGTCTACCAGCTTTAGCACGCGGTAAAGGTAACAAAATTATAAATATTCCAGCTGCCCGTATAGCAAATAATGAAGAATACGTGGTAGACCTAACCATATTGGATGAAAAAGACAGCTTAACTGTATACGCTGGCAAACGTCATCTAACCCTAAAGCCAGGTGATCTGGCTTACTATCAAGGTGAACGCGGTAGACGTGGCAATAAATTACCGCGTGGACTGCGTCATGTTGATTATTTGGAGATAGCAAAATGAAATATGTAACAAACACATTAATGTCTAACGAAACCTTAGTGTTTCATACCAAACCCCATTGGATAGTCTATATGCCAGCTATAATTTGGCTAGCAATCAGCATTTTGATCCTAATTGTTGGCAGTTCATTAAGCGGAAATAGCCCGATACTACTTGGCTTCTCACTACATGTATTGCTCGCTTTGTGCGCACTACTCTTAGCGATCTTTCATGGCCTCTCTGGCTGGATAACCTCAATTGCATCAGAATATGCGATCACTGATAAACGCATCTTAATGAAAATCGGCTTAATCAGACGCAATTCGCTGGAGATATTTTTAACTAAAATAGAGAGCATTCATGTGAAGCAATCTATTTGTGGTCGAATCCTAAATTATGGCGAAATTTTTATCAGCGGCACCGGCGGCAGCAAAGATCCGTTTTTATATATCCCTGACCCATTACAATTTCGCAAAAAAACCCAGGAGCAGATAGAAAAGCTACCATAAATTAATTATAGCTATTATAATATGATTTACTTATGACAACTTTAAACACCAGAAAACCATACCGAATGAACTAACAATTCCGTAGAATGTCTGCGGAGCTAGCCATGGCCTTTGAACACATAGCACCAACAACCATAGAAAATCTAGTAGATGAAGCATCTAAAACAGATAAGAGATAAAAATAACTCTACCGAGACAACTCAAAACATCCATTGATGACTAGGCTTGGATACAATTTTCCTCCAAATGAATTTTTAAAGCATCTCTGATAAAAATTATTTTCTGCTTTTCTGCTTGTTTTGTTATAATTCATAAAGTACAAGGAGACGATATACCATGAAAAATACTTTCTTTAAACTTATTATTACTACAATTTTATGTGGTTTTGCTATAACTACTTTTGCTCTCCCTGCCGCCCCCAAAAGCACAGTTATTATTGTAAGAGATAGCAAAGTCCAAAAGGCAGATGGCACTATTGATAAAGTAGTTTTGCAACAGATGCTTAATGTTGCAATAGAAAAATTTTATAACGTTAAAGATCCCAAACAGGGCTGGCAACAGGCCTTTAATAAAAAGGATAAAGTTGCCATAAAAGTAAATGCGTTAAATGCCTATTTTGCTCCCCCATATGCTAAGTTCAAAGGCATCACCCATCCAGAACTAGCATTCGCGATTGCAAATGGCCTTATATCTGCAGGCGTAAAACCCAAACATATAGTAATTTTTGATCGCCAGGCTTTAGGCATGGGTCAACACGGTTTTCAAGATGTATTAAAACGCGGCGGTTACTATAGCGCGGGCAAACCTAAAGGAATTAAAGTAAGAGAGAATGGTAAATATGGCCCAGAAGTTACCCTCTCTAATGGCGCTAAAATCAATTTCCGCAAAGAGCTCTATGACGCCACCAAAATAATTAATGCCCCTGTATTAAAAGCTCATCCTGGAGTTGGAGTAACCTTCTCGTTGAAAAACCACTTTGGCTCATTCAAACCTGCTAACATGAAACTGGAACATCATGCCACCCAATATGCCTCAGCTTTTCAGCTTCATCCTCATGCCGGCATTCCAGGAGTTGCTGCTCTAAATTCACAACCACTACTTAAAAACAAGACTGCGTTAATCATTGGTGACATGCTGCAACCACAATATCGAGCGCACTACTATGATCCAGAAGACTCCTGGCAATATGATGGTATTATTATCGGCACAGATCCTGTGGCTGTCGATAGCGTTGCCTGGCATATTTTAAAACAGAAACGCAAACAAGAAAAAATTGATTATATCATCAGCCAACCATTAGCATTCTGGTATATGGCAACACCTGCGCAACGCAAAACTATGGAGGTTAAGGATAATAACCTCAAGAATGGCGGTGTAGCTGGTGCCTATATTCATGATTGCGCCCAAAAAGGCTTAGGCAATGATGATATGAAAAACATTGATCTACAAATTATTAACATAGGATAAAAGAGGACAGCAACAATGAACAGCAATATTATAGACATCTATTACTTCTCTGGAACTGGAAACACTCTCCTGATTACCAAAAAAATTGCTACGATTTTAAAGCAACACGGTAAAGAGGTTAATCTATTTAACATCCAGAAAACAGCGCCACAATCTGTAAATCCTACCCATGCATTAGGCTTAGCTTTTCCAGTAGCTGCATTTTCAACCTATCCCTTTGTGTGGAATTTTATTAATAACCTACCGCGCGGCCAGGGCACAGAAGCCTTTATGCTAGACACTCTGGCTGGTTTTTCTGGCGGAATCGTGGGCCCCCTAAAAAAAGCACTACTAAACAAAAGCTATCTACCAATTGGCGCCAAAGAGTTCATCATGCCAAGTAACTACGGCCGCTTAGGGTCCAAAGAGAAAAAC
>JAGLXC010000153.1 GCA_023133095.1 Gammaproteobacteria bacterium
GTTATATCTACATCATGAAGCTCTATCATCTTGTTGATGACAAGCTTCATGCCCGCTCTACTGGCCCCTATTCTCTGATTACCCAACAGCCCTTAGGAGGTAAAGCTCAATTCGGCGGACAGCGTTTTGGAGAGATGGAAGTGTGGGCTTTAGAGGCGTATGGCGCAGCTTATACGCTACAAGAGATGCTTACAGTAAAATCCGATGATGTTAGCGGTAGAACAAAAATGTATAAAAATATTGTTGATGCTAATTACAAAATAGATGCAGGAATGCCAGAATCATTTAATGTGTTAATGAAAGAGATTCGATCGTTAGGAATTAATTTTGAATTAGAAGAGGAGTCATAAGGATATTTTGGGTTAATATATGCCTGCAGTGATAAACGCAATCACAATGGGTGTTATGTAATTATTCGTAATTATTTTGGGGAGATATAATACAGTGAGCCAAAAAGTTTTAGATAGCTTTCGTAAGTTTTTACAACATAGTCCGACCGAAGAGTTTGATGCTATTCGTGCTGGTTTAGCCTCTCCTGAGGAGATTCGTTCATGGTCATTTGGAGAAGTAAAAAAACCAGAGACTATTAATTATCGTACTTTTAAGCCGGAACGAGATGGTCTGTTTTGTGCTAAGATTTTTGGCCCAGTGAAAGATTATGAGTGTTTGTGTGGTAAATATAAGCGTCTAAAGCATCGCGGAGTTATTTGTGAAATGTGCGGTGTTGAGGTTACCATGTCAAAGGTAAGGCGTGAACGTATGGGCCATATTGAACTAGCATGTCCAGTAGCGCATATTTGGTATCTAAAATCCTTGCCATCGCGCATTGGTTTATTGCTTGATATGACTTTACGTGAAATAGAAAGAGTGCTTTATTTTGAGGCTTATATTGTTGTTGAGCCTGGCATGACTGCTTTAAAGCAGGGGCAGTTGCTATCTGATGAAGCTTATTTAGATGCTTTGGAAGAGTATGGTAATGATTTTGAAGCTATGATGGGGGCTGAGGCTGTTCAGCGTCTATTACAAGAGGTTAACTTAGAAGAGGAAATTAAGGATATTCGTGCAGAATTACCAGGTGTAACTTCAGAAGCCAAGTGTAAAAAACTAAGTAAACGCCTAAAAGTGCTTGAATCATTTTTAACTTCTGGCAATAAGCCCGAATGGATGATTTTAACAGTTTTACCTATACTGCCACCAGATTTACGTCCTTTAGTGCCATTAGATGGAGGCCGTTTTGCAACTTCTGATTTGAATGACCTTTATCGCCGCGTAATTAATCGCAATAATCGTTTGCGACGACTGTTGGATTTAAATGCCCCTGATATTATTGTTCGTAACGAAAAACGAATGTTACAGGAGTCAGTTGATGCACTGCTGGACAATGGACGCCGAGGCAGGGTTGTAACAGGTGCTAATAAAAGGCCGCTAAAGTCACTTTCAGATATGATAAAAGGTAAGCAGGGACGTTTTAGGCAGAATTTATTAGGTAAACGAGTTGACTATTCAGGTCGTTCAGTGATTGTAGTTGGTCCAACGCTTAAGCTGCACCAATGCGGTCTACCTAAAAAAATGGCTTTAGAGTTATTTAAACCATTTATCTTTGGGAAGCTACAGTTCCAAGGCTTAGCTACTACTATTAAAGCAGCTAAACGTATGGTGGAAAGCGAAGCCCCAGAGGTGTGGGATATTTTAGAGAGTGTTATTCGTGAGCATCCGGTTTTGTTAAACCGCGCGCCAACTTTGCACCGTTTAGGTATTCAGGCTTTTGAGCCAATTTTAATTGAAGGTAAAGCCATTCAGCTGCATCCTCTAGTTTGTACAGCCTATAATGCAGATTTTGATGGCGATCAAATGGCTGTTCATGTGCCATTATCTATTGAGGCACAGTTAGAAGCGCGAGTTCTAATGATGGCAACTAATAATATTTTATCGCCTGCTAATGGAAAGCCTGTTATTGGCCCAACCCAGGATGTAGTGTTAGGCCTATATTATATGACTCGCGAAAGAATTAACTCCAAGGGTGAAGGATCATTATTTGCCGACATTAATGAGGTGCGGCGTGCCTATGAAACCGATAATATTGCGTTGCAGGCTAAAATTAAAGCACGGATAAAAGAGGGTGATGAAACTAAATTAGTTGAGACAACTGTAGGGCGAGTTTTGTTATGGGAGATTGTGCCAAAAGGGTTGCCTTTTGAGTTTGTTAACCAAGAAATGAACAAAAAAGCGGTCTCCTTTTTATTGGATACTTGCTATCGTCGTCTTGGAACAAAAGCTTCAGTGATTTTTGCAGATCAATTGATGTATATGGGGTATAAATATGCTACTCGTGCAGCAGTATCTATTTGTATTGATGATCTAGCTGTTCCAGAAGAAAAGGGTGAAATTATTCGTGGCGCAGAAGCTGAGGTATTAGAGATTGAAAAGCAATATGCTTCTGGCTTAGTTACCCAGGGTGAACGTTACAATAAAGTAATTGATATTTGGTCGCATACAAATGATCGTGTTGCAAAAGTCATGATGGAAAAGCTATCTTATGAGATGGTAAAAGATGCTGACGGTAAAGAGGTTAAGCAAAACTCATTTAACTCTATCTACATGATGGCTGATTCAGGTGCACGTGGTTCTGCTGCTCAAATGCGACAGTTAGCAGGTATGCGTGGTTTAATGGCGAAACCAGATGGCTCAATTATGGAGACGCCGATTACCGCTAATTTCCGTGAAGGTTTGGGTGTGTTGGAATACTTTATTTCTACCCATGGTGCTCGTAAAGGTTTGGCAGATACCGCATTAAAAACCGCAAACTCAGGTTATTTAACCAGGAGATTGGTTGATGTGGCACAAGATGTAGTGGTTATTGAGAATGATTGTGGTGCTAGTGCCGGCATTACCATGACACCAATTATTGAGGGTGGTGATGTAGTTGAGACCTTGCAGGAGCGTGTTTTAGGACGAGTAACTTTTGCAGATGTTTTAGATCCTGCTTCTAGTGAGGTAATTATCAGCGCAAATACGTTGCTAGATGAAGAGCTGGTTGACCTTTTAGAAAAACATGGTGTTGACGAGGTGCAAGTACGTTCGGCTATCACCTGTGAAAGTAAATATGGTATTTGTTCTATGTGTTATGGCCGTGATTTAGCTCGTGGACACCTGGTGAATATTGGTGAGGCAGTTGGTATTATGGCGGCTCAATCAATTGGTGAGCCAGGAACACAGTTAACTATGCGTACTTTCCATATTGGAGGCGCAGCATCGCGTGCTACAGCTGTTAGCAGTGTGCAAATCAAATCTGATGGTAATGTTAAATTCCATAACATGAAAACAGTTAAGCATGCTGGCGGGAATTTTGTTGCAGTATCTCGTTCTGGCGGATTAGTTATAGTTGATGTAAATGGCAGAGAGCGAGAGCACTATAAAGTGCCTTATGGTGCTACCTTGTCTGTTGCGGATGGCGCTGCAGTAAAGGCAGGTGCTGTAATTGCTGAATGGGATCCTCATACACATCCTATTGTAACAGAGGTGGCTGGTGTTGTTAGGTTTGAGGATATGGTAGATGGTATGACTGTTAAGCATCAGACTGATGAGGTAACAGGCCTTAGTACTTCAGTGGTGATGGCAGCAACTATCCAGCGTGGAGCAGATAAAAAAGAGCTGCGTCCTATGGTGAAATTGGTAGATGGAAAGGGTAATGATCTATGTTTAGCCGGCACTAGTGTGCCAGCGCACTATTTCTTGCCGAATGGATCAGTCGTTAGTATTGAGGATGGAGCTAAAGTTGGTATTGGTGATGTGGTTGCTCGTATTCCACAAGAGGGAGGCAAAACCCGTGATATTACCGGTGGTTTGCCCCGCGTTGCTGATCTATTTGAAGCACGTAAACCAAAAGAGGCTGCTTTGTTGGCAGAGATTTCTGGTGTGGTCAGTTTTGGCAAAGAGACCAAAGGCAAGAGGCGTTTAATGATTTCTGGAGCAGAAAACGAGGCCTATGAAGCTTTGGTTCCTAAGTGGCGTCACATAGGTGTGTTTGAGGGAGAAAATGTCGCAAAAGGCGATGTAATTGCTGATGGGGCTTCTGACCCTCATGATATATTGCGCTTGCTTGGTGTTGATACTTTAACTAATTACATAGTGAATGAAGTGCAAGAGGTTTATCGTTTACAAGGAGTTAAAATTAATGATAAACACATTGAGGTAATTTTACGGCAGATGTTGCGTAAGATAATCATTATAGATGAAGGTGATACTAAATTTATTAAGGGCGAGCAAGCAGATAAAATTAAAGTTACGGAAGAGAATGAGCGTGTTATGGATGAGAAGGGATTGCCTGCAATTTATGAAACTATATTGTTAGGTATTACCAAAGCTTCATTGTCGACAGAGTCATTTATTTCAGCGGCATCGTTCCAGGAGACGACACGAGTGCTAACAGAGGCTTCAGTAGTTGGCAAATGGGACTATTTCCGTGGGCTTAAAGAGAATGTCATGGTTGGGCGTTTGATTCCTGCAGGTACAGGCTATGCCTATCATACAGAGCGTCACAAAGAAGAAATTGAACCAGAAGGCATGTCTAGTGAAGAGGTAGCACAGGCTTTAGGTGAGGCATTGAAAGCGCCGATGGATGAGGCGTAGGGGGAGCCCTTTGCGGCCGCCCCTTATGGGCGTCCGATAAATTTGCGGTTGACCAATGAATAAAAATTGTTAATG
>JAGLXC010000154.1 GCA_023133095.1 Gammaproteobacteria bacterium
GCCATGTTAGTTAATTATAACGGCGACTATAGTCAATATATCAGCGTAACAGATGATGGAACCGGCAAAGCCATGTTAGCAATAGATGTTGATGGCTCGGGAGACTTTACTAACCCAGACCATAATATCATTCTGGCAAATCAAGCACCCCAAGATGTAGATCTTGCCAATTTAGTTGCTAATAGCAATCTAGTACTGCCTCTGACTGAAACTATTCCGCCCATTGAAGGCACAACCGGAGCAGACCTGATTAATGGAACCGAAGCCAGCGAGGTTATAAATGCTCTGGCAGGCGGTGATACAGTCTATGCTGGTAGCGGTGCCGATACCATTGAAGGCGGCGCTGGTGCTGACACAATCTATGGCGAAGCAGGTAATGATATCATTAATGGCGATAATCCGTTAGAAGCCTCAGCTAATACATATAAAGATGAACTACACGGTGGTGCTGATGATGATATTCTGCACGGCTATTTTGCTAATGACACCCTCTATGGAGATGACGGGAATGATCAACTCTTCGGTGATAACCGCCATGATCTACTAAATGGCGGTGCAGGCAATGATACTCTGGAAGGCAACTTGGGTACAGATACGCTAACCGGCGGTACTGGCGCTGACGTCTTTAAACTGGGAGCTGATGTTATTGATGACACCCGCGTAACTACTATCACTGATTTTAGTCCAACTGAAGGTGACACAATTGATGTCAGTGAAGTAATACCTGCGTATAATGGCAATTATGCTCAGTATGTAGATGTTATTGATGATGGCAATGGTAATGCGCAACTAGTATTCGATAATCAAGGTGGTGGTGACTTTAGTGTGCCATCGCATACAATAACATTAAATAATCTGGCACCAACAGAGGTAGACTTAAGTACTTTAATCATTAATAATAACTTAATTCTGGAATAAACTTATGTGGGGGCGGCCTTTACGGCCGCCCCTATAGCAAACCACATGAAGATACTATTTCTACATCGTAATTTCCCAGCGCAGTTTCGCCATCTGCTACAACATCTGCGCAGCAATAAAAATAACACCATAACATTTATCACCAACCGCCAGGACATAAAAGCAGCCAAAGGAATAATCATCTATTCCTACAAACTTAAGCGTGAACCTAACCCAAACATCCATCCTTACTTACTAAACTACGAAGAGGCTATTCTACATGGTCAAGCTGCAGCTAGAGCTGCCATCGCTTTAAAAGCAAAAGGCTTTATCCCTGATATAATCATAGGTCATGCCTGGGGTAACTTAAGTTTTATCAAAGATGTTTTTCCAGACACGCCCCTGGTTGGCTATTTTGAGTGGTTCTATAATAGCATAAATTCCGATGTAAATTTTGCCCATAAAGGCGAGTTATCAATTGATAAAAAGGCCAAAACCAGAGCTAAAAATGCACATCTCCTAACAGAACTATACTCCTGTGACTACGGAATAGTACCGACAAAATGGCAACAACAACAAATCCCAGCAGAGTTTCAAACAAAATTAACCGTCATGCATGATGGTATAGATACAAATTTTTTCAAACCCAAAGCTAGTCTTCCGGGGCTATGCTTAGAAGAAATAGGAATCAACATTCCGGCAGGTCAAGAAATTGTTACCTATGCCACCCGCGGCCTGGAACAATACCGTGGTTTTCCACAGTTCATGGAAGCAGTAGAAATAGTTCAAAAACAGCACCCTAAATGCCATTTTATTATTGCCGGTGATGACCTGATCCACTATGGGCCCAAATTAGCAAGCGGAAAAAACTTTCGCGAACTAATGCTAGAAAGATTGGATCTTGACCTATCACGTATCCATTTTACCGGCTTTTTACCCTATTCTAGCTACCTCAAAATATTACAAGCCTCATGGGTGCATGTTTATCTCACCTATCCTTTTGTATTGTCATGGTCAATGCTAGAGGCCATGTCCACAGAATGCTTGCTGGTTGCCTCTAGCACACAGCCAGTATTAGAAGTAGTCAAAAACAACGAAAATGGTTTTTTAATCGACTTTTTTTCCCCAGAAGAGTTAGCTGATCGTATTGCTGAAGGCCTAAAGCATCAAAAACAGCTAACTCCCATACGTAAGGCAGCCAGAGAAACAATAGTTGAAAACTATGATCTGCAACAATGCTTGAAGCAGCAATTAAAATTTTTAACCGATTTAGTCTCTTTTTAATTAACAAAAAGGGGCTTTTAGTGCTAAAATTACCAAGATAAGGAGTATATATTATGCCAGAACTAACAAACGCCGCCTCACATAAATATTGGAATGACTACAAAGATCCCATGATCTATCAGGTTGTTGCCTTTATGGAAGGCGTAGAAGATTGGACCCTAGACGAAGCCCCTGATATTGAAGAGGCAATGCAAAGAATGGGCGAAGCCCTGGAAAATATTGGCAACATTGACCTAAAAAAAGAAGATGAATTCATTAAATTATCGGCCTATATTAAATCAGCACGAATGTTACGACTCTTGCAATGCTTAGATACTGCCAATCCTGGAGCCGCATCAAAACTCTTGATGCATGCAGAAGAATCAAGCTCATCAACCAATGACATCCCAGGACTCTTCTTACGTCGCAATATTGTCTTTGAAAGACTGCGCCTGCTCTCTAGAACCTTTTCGCCAGAACGACTTACTCTTTTAACTAAAGCCTTAGGGGGTGACGAAAATGCATAAATTTACTCTTATAATAAGCACCTTGGCTCTATTTGCAATAATGCCATATGCGCAAGCTAACCAAGCTAATGACAATCTTTGCAACAACTCTAAATTCAACAGTAAACAGAAACAGATCTGCAACTATCTGATGCAAGACAGCAATGGAATCAAAGGGTTACATAGCGCCCGCAGTGACTTTATGACAAAGCATTCCCTTACTCAAACTAAAGCCACAGGTGTAATACCTGCCAGCACTTCCGCCAATGGAGCCCCGCTTTTTTCCAATATACCAAAAGACAAAGAAAACAGCGCGGTAGTGCAGGGACAGATAACTGGGATTCACAGCGCCAATCAAACAGCATCTCCGCCTAAAACCCAACAGCCATCCGCAACGAGTACAGATGACAGCAGCAAGCAACAAGATAATAATGGTTCAGAACGTATGAACCTTTTCCAATAACTAACACAGAGTAAAGATTACCATGAAAACATTAATCAAAACCTATCTTAAAAACAGTTTCAGCTTTTTCCTTATAGCCACCTGTACATTTGGAATTGGATCTACAGCTTTTGCTGCGACTATAAACGGTAGCGGCAATATTCCAGTCTCTGTAACAGGCATTAGTGACCCAGTAGCTCAAGCTCTAGCCAACACCTTTGAAAGCTCGCTGATTAATTTCTATAATCAAGCATTAGAACAATATCGCGACCTTATGCTGGAAACCGACAATCAAATTCCTGCTACAATTGAAGCTAACGACAACCAAAAAACAGCTAATGAAGCTATGGCAAAAGCTATAGCATCTGATAGCGATAAAGCAATACAAGTAGCCTTTGGCGGCGTCCAGGCTAAAGATAATGCCAGCAATACACTGTTTGATCTTCCGGCTGGAGATGATGTTGTTACTGATAATGCCAAAAGTAGCGGACTATTTTTTAGCAGCAATGACTCTTTTAAAGATGACAATGAAGAAGCAGCAGCAGGCAATGCCTTTTTTAATAACGAAAGCTTACTTGGCCCTGAAACCTATAGTGATAAAACAGACAAACAAAATGCTTTAGGCTACATGGCTCAGCTAGCTAACTTTGCCCCTCCACCTACAGTAATCAGACTGGGAGCCACTTTCCAGGTGCCAATTATTGACCCAAAAAATCCAGAAAACAAATATGCAACCGTAGGAGATAAAAACCCACTTAGCACCAGCGATATAAAAAACATGCAAGAAACATTAGACCAAGACCCAACCTATCGCTCTTACAAGAACTTATATCGCGGACTAATTGCTGCACGCAGCATCTACATAAACAACCTATCCCGTAGTTACCAGGCAAGAGTGCCGCAAGTTGATAACAAAAGCGCAAAGCAAATTAGAGATGAACGCGCCAACCGCAGGTTAGGCCAGGATTATTATAAAGAGATGTCAACTGCCTCGCCGGCTACAGTACAACGTGAAACCCTATTTGTGTTAGCAGATATAAATAGCCAATTAAACGCTATTCGCAATCAAAATGAACGCATAATTATTATGAACTCCATAAGTGGCATAAACCAACTTACTCTTGGTGGCACTATCCTAAATGCACAGGCTCAACACATTGGCAAAAAAGTCTACTGCATGGACCCTGAACATAAAGATGATAAAGTCTGCACCATAAGCACCTCAATGCAAATTGACTCATCAGGTCTACAAAAACAATTAGGTGACCTTACCGGCTCTAATATAGATCCATCTAGTATACAAGATAGTAAATAGGACAAAATGGGGCGAACGCAAGAACGGGCACCTGCAAGGGGTGCCCCTACGTTTTAAAAAGATCCTTTAATACCACTATATCAGTTATAGCCTCTTCAGAATAGATGGTTTTCTTTATCCCATTCGCCGAAATGATCGCAAAAAACAGCTGTTTTTTTGTATGAGTTTCTCTCTCATATACCTTTGCCTTATTAAGCAAATTATCATAATAACCTTTATCGATAACAAATGGCCTCTCTGTATATTTAATTTCACAAATTGTTACAGCGCCATGAACCAACCTCAGCATTATAATCAATATCTAATGC
>JAGLXC010000155.1 GCA_023133095.1 Gammaproteobacteria bacterium
GCAGAAGGAAAACTAGAGCGTGCTTGCATAAATGCAGGATGGCTAATTGCAGTTTTAGGAATATGCAATTGAATAGCTGTTACGCCTAGTAAGTTTACTGGCTCTAAACCAACATGCAACTTAAAGCATAATTTACCACCTTCTGGATCAGTTTTAAGCGGCACAGCAAATGATATTTTAACACTGCTACAATTATCAAAAAACTCCACACCTTCTGCCACTGGCTGTAAACGTATGGTGGCTCCATCTTCGGCAATAGGCATACATAACTCAGCAGATAGATTAATTGATAATTGATCAAGCCCAAGCTTAGCAACGTTATTAATTATTATTTCTCTAAGATAATCTGTAATTTCTTCAGGTAACCCAACACTACCTATCTTGCCTAAAACGTCATATGCACCAGCAAGAACAGATATTTCTATAGGTAGATTGCTCCAACGTGATAAAATATAATTAAAATATCTTGTAATTCTTCCTGTTATTTCAGACTCATTCAGTTGGCTAGTTGTTACAGGCCAAATTTCTTGTCCCTCTACTTGTTGTACTTCAGTTGTAACTACATTAGGAAATTTTATGCCAACAACATCATCCGCTCCTATAACTGCAGCCACTTGATCATCATCATGCAAAATAGCTTGCCTTAATTTAACAAAAATAGGTTCAACGTTTTCACGTGCTGGCAAGAGCTTTTTCATTTCTGTATCTAAGCTACTTAGCCCTGCAGCATAATCACCATCTAACACAGACAGATATACTTTCCCAATTGCAATTGCAAGATCTTGATTGCTCTCTTGCGTTGCTTTAGCAATAGCATAGGCCGCTTGATAAGCTCTTAAATCAGGATGAGTTAAGGTTAAAAATTTTGTTAATGTTAAATCAGGATCGCCTTTTTGTTGTGAAGCTTTCGCATCAACCTCTAAATCTCTATATAAACATGCATAGTTAACATCTTCTTGCTTAGCCGCTCGCATCATCACAAACTCTGGTGGTTTGCCAGGCTGCAATAACAAGGCTGCTTGCTTATCAGCAAACGTAGCAGAATTAACCACAACCGCTCGAGCTTGCTCACCATCCCCTTCTGTTAATGGCATCCGCGTTCCTCCACAAAGCTCTACCCCATGTGAATGGCCACAAACCTTTAAACAGCAACCAGCTGATTCTAAAATTCTGCCCAGATCACCAGCACTGCTGCGCAATCCATGTGCATAACTATTTAACACCAAACCAAGATCCATCAATCCTTGATATACATTTTTCTCTTTTAGTTTGTTAGGGTCTTCATCATCACGTGAACATGCTGCACCATGAGACAACAAACCCACATCATTCTCTTGCGCATGCGGTATTGGCAAAAATGCAGCTACAGGCATCTGTTCAAACAGCATACGCGAACATCTATCTAGCCTCTGTTTATCTACAACCAAATCTGCTTCAGGTAAAGCAATCGTGCATTGCTGAGCCTTTCCCTTCTGAACAAGCACCTGTTGCTCTCTCTGGCCACCAATAAGCACCCGCCAAAAGTCACCTGGCAAAGCATCCTTAAAACGCGCATCTTCTGGTGTTACAGTTGCCTGATCATGGTTACCGCGCAATAATAAAAGCCGTGAGCTAAACTTTGAATCTACTTTAAGATCAGTTAAGGCAGTTAAAACACCTAAATTATCACCTCTATCTACATAATCTCCCAAACAGATAGCGCGATTTTTTTTATCTGCTTGAAGCCATATTTCTACTTCCAATACAGCTGCAACATTAGCATGAACATCACCAAATGTTTTAATATTACAATCTGCCCAGCTTGACGGCAGAGCCATAACCGGATTACCATTAAAATAGTAGATCGCTGGTTTGTCTCCGTCCGGTATAAGCTGACGAGCCTTTATATCAACATCAGGAGCGATAGCCTCACCACGAGCAGCT
>JAGLXC010000156.1 GCA_023133095.1 Gammaproteobacteria bacterium
AGGTTTTAAAACGCCTTTCGCCAATAAAACAGATGCCTGTGCTATCCTTTTTGCCGTGGTTGATAAGACCTGCCTGTTGGGCTAGAGCACGGACTTCTGTTTTTTGTAGATCTCCAATTGGAAAGAGTGAATGTGCTAGCTGATGTTGGGTTAGGGTATATAAGAAATAGCTTTGATCTTTGTTGTTGTCTAGCCCTTTTAAGAGTCTAAATTGACCATCCTGATTATCTTTGCGGACATAGTGGCCGGTGGCAATATAATCAGCGCCTAAATCTAAGGCATAATCTAAAAAGGCCCGAAATTTAATCTCCTTGTTGCACAGTATATCTGGGTTGGGCGTACGTCCAGCTGAATATTCATCAAGGAAGTATTGAAATACTCGATCCCAGTACTCTTTAGAAAAATTTACAGTGTTAAGCGGGATCTCTAATTTGGTGCAGACTGCTTTAGCATCTTGTAGATCTTGAGTGACGGAGCAGTAGGGGTCATTTTGATCTGCCTCCCAGTTTTGCATAAAAACTGCCTGCACAGCATAACCCTGCTGTTTTAATAGCAGGGCAGCAACAGCGGAATCGACTCCGCCTGAGATGCCAACAATAACTTTAAGATGAGGTTTTTTTATCAATGCTTCGGTAGATAATTCGACCTTTGCTAAGGTCATAGGGGGTTAATTCGAGAGTAACCTTATCGCCAGCCAGGATACGAATGTAGTTTTTACGCATTCTACCGGAGATATGTGCAGTTATTATATGTCCGTTGTCTATAAGTCGGACACGAAACATGGTGTTGGGTAATTTTTCAATTACCACTCCTTCCATCTCTATATGATCTTCTTTGGGCATTTGTTTGTACCTTTTGTTTTTATTATAAAATATCTTATAAGATTAATGATTCTTTTGCAAAAAATATTGTTCTGCATCTAATGCTGCCATGCAGCCCATGGCTGCTGCCGTTATAGCTTGCTGGTAAACATGGTCTGCTACATCCCCTGCTGCAAAGACTCCAGGAATATTGGTGGCAGTCGCTGAGTGAATTTTAATGTAGCCATTATCAAGCTCTAACTGGTCTTGAAAGAGTTCAGTGTTGGGGTGATGGCCAATGGCAATAAAGACACCATCTAGTGCTATATCTTTGTTGATGCCAGTCTTGCTGTGCTTGAGGCGCATGCCGGTTACGCCCATTGTGTCACCTAATACTTCATCTAATAGATGGTCCCAGACTACTGTAATATTTTTAGTATTTAGTGCCTGATCAGCTAATATTTTTTCAGCCCGTAGCTCATTACGGCGGTGAACTATGATAACTTCGCTAGCTAAATTAGCAAGATAGAGAGCCTCTTGCACTGCAGTATTACCACCACCAATAACCGCAACTTTTTTGTTGCGATAGAAAAAACCATCACAAGTGGCGCAAGCTGATACTCCTTTGCCTAGATATTTTTGTTCTGATGCTAAGCCTATATATTGGGCAGAAGCTCCAGTAGCAATGATAAGCGCATCACAGCTATATTCGTCAGCATCGCCTTTAAGATAAAATGGCTGCTGTTTTAGGTCGGCCAGGTTAATGTGGTCAAAAATTATTTCAGTATTAAAGCGTTCAACCTGTTTTTGCATGCGGGCCATTAAATCTGGGCCCTCAACTCCATCGGGGTCACCTGGCCAATTATCTACTGTAGTGGTTTGGGTTAATTGTCCGCCTTGCAAAATTCCTGAGATTAAGACTGGATTTAAATTAGCCCGGGCTGCATAAATTGCTGCAGTATAACCTGCTGGACCTGAGCCAAGAATTATTAGCTTATGATGCTGCATTTACTCCTCCTCTCCAAATTTATTCATAATTAAACTTTCGAGATCTGCCATTGCCTCAATTTCATCACTGCCATTAATAATAAGTTCAACTTCTGTGCCACGGCTTGCTGCCAGCAGCATAACGCCCATAATGCTCTTGGCTGCAACGGTTTTGCTCTCTGTTGCAAGTTGGATATCGCTAGCATAACGGGTTGCATGTTGTACCAACTTGGTGGAGGCTCTAGCGTGTAGTCCTAATTTATTTGAGATTGTGAGTTTTTTAGTTAGCACATTCAATCACTCCTTCACGGCCGCCATTTATCGCTTTGGCAGCAAGTTCATTTAAGCTTAGGTCTGGATAATTCATTATCTTCATTAGCATAGGTAGGTTTAAGCCGGAAATAATACGGATGTTAGCGTTTTTTTGAAGTGCTTTTGCTATATTGCTAGGAGTTGAGCCCATAAGATCTGTTAGGATAAGAACACCATCGGTTTGGCTAATGTTATTGATTAAACGTTGAAGTTTAGGCAGTAGGACATCTGGGTCAGTATTAGATTCAACATTTACCGCAGTTGTTGTTAGCGGTAATTCATGAAAAGCTTTTGTTGCTGTCTCTACTAAGGCAGAGCCAGTATTTCCATGACTAATTATTAAGATAGTTACGCTCATATAGTTACTCATTTGTTAAAATCGACCTCTGCATCATAACCTTGTTGTTGTAAAGCAAAGTTACGTACTGCTGTTTCTACCAAAATAGCATCAGGGCGACTTAAAGAAAGTTGTGGAATTTGTATTTGCGCTATTTCTATTTGGTCTAAGGTTAGGCCACTGTTGTCAATATTGATAGCTAATTGTAGTGGAATATGATCTGTTATTGTTTGTTTGCCTAACATTTTTTTGATGTTGATAAAACCCAAATCTCTAATATGTAAAAATCCTTGAGCCTTTGGTGCGCATGAGCCAATTAGTTGTTGTTGCTCTTTATCAACGCCAAATTCAATGTAGTCGTCAGCAATTAATTGATGACCACGATCTAATAGTGTTAAAGCTAACTCACTTTTGCCGCTATTCGGTTTGCCAGTGAGTAGCACTCCAAGATTAAAGATCTTTACAAAAACACCATTTATTGCTGCGCTGGATTTGGTCATTTTATTCGCTGCAAATTAATTGATATAGTTCAGTGCTATCTTTGGCAGAGCGTAGCTTATTGCGCAGCTTTTTGTTGCTTAACTTGAGAGCTATTGCAGCCAGGATTTCAAGATGAGTCTCTTCAGCTTCTTCTGGCACTAAAAGTGCAAACAAGAGATCAACTGGTTGGTTATCGTCAGCGTCGAAATCTACTGGTTTTTGGAGATGAATAAGTGCTGCAATAGGTTCAAATAGGTCTTTGATGCGGCCATGAGGTATGGCAATGCCATGGCCTATAGCTGTCGTGCCTAATTTTTCACGGCTGATAAGGCACTCTAAGATTTGTTTATATTCTACGTCAGCTAAATTTTGCGCCATTAGTTTACTGATTAAATCCAGCACAGCCTTTTTTGTATCAGCTTGCGCGTCATTAACAGTATATGACGGAGTCAATATTTCATTAATTTTCATATAAGAGGTTGTCGTTGACTTATTTTTGATGGTTAATGTTGTTTTATTTTATCTTTGTGTTTTTTAAGTTGGCGTACTACTTTATCGACCAAAAGATCAATGGTTTTGTACATATCTTCTGATTCTGATTGTGCATATATTTCAGCGCCAGGGATGTGTAATTTTGCTTCAGCAATTTGACGAAGCTTATCAACACTTAGAATGACATGTGTGCTAGTTATAGTATTTGCATGACGATTTAGTTTTTTAAATTTGCTAGCAATGAAATCTCGCAATGTTGGAGTAACGTCTAAGTTATGTCCAGTATATTGGATTTGTGCCATTTTTTATTTCTCCTAGTTTAAGTTTATATCTCTTTGCTACTGTGCAAAGGCTAATTATAAATCAAATTCATTACCAAGGTATACCTCGCGTACTTTTTTGCTCGCAAGAATAACCTCAGCAGTACCGTTAGCAATAATCTGACCTTCACTGACGATATAGGCACGTTCACAAATATCTAATGTCTCTTTAACATTATGATCTGTGATCAATATGCCTATGCCCCTATCATGCAGTTGACGAATAATGCGTTTTATATCAACTACTGATATAGGGTCAATGCCAGCAAAAGGCTCATCGAGCAAAATAAATTTGGGCTCTATTGCCAGAGCGCGAGCTATCTCTACTCGGCGTCTTTCACCTCCTGATAAGCTGATGCCTATATTATCACGGAGATGCTCAATATGAAATTCTTGTAGTAAAGAATCTAAAGCCTCTTTACGTTGTTTCTTATCTAAATCCTGACGTAGCTGTAAAATCGCCATGATATTATTAGCTACGCTTAATTTGCGAAAGACTGATGGTTCTTGAGGTAGATAGCTAATGCCTAATTGTGCCCGTTCGTGCATAGCCAGGTCAGTTATCTCTTTGTTATTTAACAATATTTTGCCTTTGTTAGGGGTGACTAAGCCTACAATCATATAGAAGCTAGTAGTCTTGCCCGCGCCATTTGGGCCTAGTAAACCTACAATTTCATCGCTATTTATGGCAATTGAGAGGTCGTTTACCACATTGCGGTGTTTATAGCATTTTTCTAAATTTTGTGCTTCTAAGGTGCTCATGGCTGCAATATTATTTTTATCTTGTCTTTTTTAGCTGGTGTTACGCTAATTGTTTGTTTATGAAGATTATACACTATGTATGGCCCATTAAGCTCATTGCCTTGCTGGGTTATTTCGCCATCTCCTTTTAAAATAGCAATTCCAGTATGAGGAAAATATTCTATCATATTTGCACGTGCATGTAATAGGTCATTCTTACCATCAGGCAGGGTACTGTAATAGGCGCGATTACCGAAAGCAACTATTTTAGCCACTTTATTTTTGCTTTTAGTGGCTTTGGGGTTATCGTAAATGATTACCTTATCAGCCTCTAATTTGGTAGTTCCCTGCTTAAATTTGATATTACCAGTGTAGATAGTTATGTTATGAGTGCGGTCATAATGGGCTTGATCAGCACTAAGCTCTGCTATTTTATGCTGGTCGCTATTTAATGCAAATGCAGTTAGCGGTAATAGCAGCAGTATAATCAGGCTATATTTAATTTGTATATTTTTTAGGGTCATAAATTTCATGTACATTTGATAATAAGTTAACTATTTTTTTATCTAAATCAGCATTAGCGCCAATAGCTGTTGTTGTTATACCGGGCTGCATAATAGTGACAAATTGATCGGTAGAGATATATTTGTTGTGTAGGTCTATAGTGGCTCTGCTAGTGGTGATAGTCATCTCTTTATTATTATGGCTGGCATTTTGGTGCATTTTCACCTGGTCAATTAAGGTTACTATTTTAGTGCCTTGAACACTATGGCCACGCTGAGCAGTAATATGCCATGGCTTTGCCTTGGGGTTGATGATAGTAATATCTGGAGTCTCGAAATCTGCTGAGTTTTCAAAAGGGTAGTGTAGTAATTTTGGAGTGTGGATTATATTTTTAACTTTGCCATTGGTGTCTAATTGGGTGTAGTGAAGATTAATGGCGTAGGCATCAGGGTTGTGCGGTTTATCAATATGATGTTTGGTGCTATTTTTCACACTTTGTAAAGATATGCTTGTCGCTATAACAGCGCCAAATAAAAGGATAATGGTTAAGGCTAACAGTTTTTTATTCATTGGGTTGGGTAAGATATTGTTGTTGCATCTGCTCTAAAGTACCCTGAGCTTGCATGATAAACTCGCAAGCTTCACGCACAGCGCCATAGCCACCTGGAGCTTTGGTAACTAAATCAGCGTGTTTTAGAACAAATGAGTCGCCATCAGCAACCGTGATGCCAAGGCTGGCTGTTTGCATAGTAATAAGGTCAGGAATGTCATCACCCAGGTAAGCAATCTCTTCATCTGACACATTAAGATCCAGCTTTAATTTATTGAATGCTATGGACTTGTCGTCTTGTTTTTGATAGATATGGGTTATGCCTAAAGCGTGTAGGCGATACTCAACAGCTGCTGAATAGCGGCCGCTGATAATAGCAACTTCAACTCCTGTTTTGCGTAACATTTTTATCCCAATGCCATCTCTGGAGTTAAAGGCCTTATATTCACTGCCAGTATCGGTTATATAGATTTTTCCATC
>JAGLXC010000157.1 GCA_023133095.1 Gammaproteobacteria bacterium
AGCAATTTTGTCAGCAGAGATTAAACCTTGCTCTATCTCCTTGTGAACCAAAACTTTGGTGTTAGTTTTTTCAAAAAGCTTAAGAATATTTTTGCGTACCGCGGTTGCGGTGATTGTTTCAGTATTTTTTACTCCACGAAAATCTTTGTAAGCATGTTCACTGGTGTGGGTTGTAGCTATGGTTTCAGCATGATCATAGTTAAAGTTGCCGTTATTGACGCTTATTTTCCTTTGCAGAACCTCTATCGCACCTGCTTTGGTTTCGTCGCGCTGATTCATCTTAGTAACAAAGCGATCTAAAATTTGGTTATCATAACCAATAATGTCGCTGTTTTCTGCCATATCGGCAGGATTTACTAACTCCACCGCCGTTAGATATTCATTATTAGTAGCATGCGCTAAAGTAAGCAATGTCTCTTGCATTTTGTTTATAACGGCTGATGACAAATGCTTTATGGTTAATGCTTGCACATGTAATAAAGATTTTATCGCCATTGCCATAGCTTCAGATAAGGCATCATGCAGTTCTAGAGTTGCTGCGAATTTTTCTTGATTAAAGACTCCTGCTCCATCAGCTAATTTTTGCTCAGTAGGAAACAGCTTGTTATAGAATGGATGCTCTGCATTAAAAAGATCAAAAAAATAGTTTTGTCCCGGCAGCATTTGGTTGGAATCGTAATCGGTAGCTACGTCTAGATTTTGATCTAAAGTCGCCGGGTCACTGCTGGTAAAAGTTAAAAGGCCTGCTAAAGCAGAAAAGCTGTTGGGATAGTAAGCAATGCTTGCGGCAAAAAAATCAATGAAGGCAGTAGTAAAATCATCTTGCTGCATCAGCTCTATGAGCGCTTGCTGTAGGTATCTTATTCTGATTCTTAATGCTTTGCGTTCTTTAACCTGTAAAATATTCTCTAGTTTGGCTTGATCTAAATCTTGCTGGCATTTTTTGTTTTCATTAGGTTCGGTTAGTTCGTTGGGGGTCATGCCATGTGCTAACGCTACTTTTGAATCTATGGCCTCCGTATCACTCATGCCTTGATTGAAAGCATAGTTGGGATTGTAGAAGATTTGATAGGTTAATAGTGCGCTTTTAAATTCGGGACTGTCTTTGGTTTTGGCCATTAGGTCTTTCAGCTCTAGCCAAGCGGCTGTTAGATCTTGCTGCAGATTGTTGACCAGACCGATTGGATCACTTACAAACAGATAATTTTCTTCTGTCGGCTCTACAAAATGCGCTAGATCTAAAAAATCAAAGCGTTTATTTAGTTCCATCTGATTGACTGAATCTTCGAAATATTTTATCCGCTCCCAACTCCATTGCACTTGACTGTAAGCCAGGCAGAATTTATTTTGCTGGTTGTTTATTTTGTGTGGAAAGATTAGTTGCGTATTCTCTTCGGAGGTAGCCGCACGCTCCTCTTTTCCCTGATTGTTTTCTAAATTTACATCTCTTAATTTGCCTTCAGGTAATAGCTCTATTTCGCGCCATAATGTGTAATTTTGCTCTCCAACTACCTGGCTATAAATATAGAGCCAGCCAGGATTTAAAATTAAAGCATGTGATGGCTGTAACTCTTTTTGCAGCAGACTTTTTAAGGTTGGAGATATCATCTCGGGCCAAGGTTTTTCCTGGCTGTTTTTTTGATGATATTCATCTAGTTCTTGAGCAATAAAATCCCGGTAAGCTGGATCAAAGCTGGCAATGCTCTGATAATTTTTTACCGGGGGATTCAATGCATTTGGTTTGATATTATGCCAGCGTGGTGTAACTACTACGAGAATATTTTCCGCTTGGCCAATCTCTGATTGCTCTGCATCACTTGGTTGACTCGGCACATTGCTGCCTAAAGGAATATTTAGATAACCTCCTTGCATATCAGCTAGTTGATAGTAAAGTGCAAACTTTCCTGATTTTACGTTAGCAATTGCTAATCTTTTTAATACTCCGTTGTCTTTACCGCTGTCTCCTGCCATAACATAGTGAAACTTATCGCCAGCGCAGATTTTGCCGTGCAGAGTGGTGGCAACGTCTGTGCCGGATATATCTATATTGATCTGATTTGGCTGCGGGTTTTCTACCAGCTTGACCAACTCTTCATCGTCAGCATCATCGCCCCAATTTATACCAGGCTGCTGCAGTTGTTCGGGTGACGTATTGCGATTGTTGGATATCATCAGGTCTCCCTGTCTAACCACAGGAATGCCATTTACAAGCACATCAGGGGAGGCGGTAATAAATTCAGCTTTGCCTTGGATTGTTCCAGAGTGAATGCCTTTGTGATCGCCGGCTTCATCTCCAATGCTTTTGGAGAA
>JAGLXC010000158.1 GCA_023133095.1 Gammaproteobacteria bacterium
GAAATATGAATTAACTGTACAAATAGGATTACCATTTATTAACACACCACTGTCAGTATTAGCTGCATCTGCTGATTTGGCTACGTTGTTGTAAGTTACCGGAACTTTGTCATCGCCAGTTAAGCATACATCCTGAGTGACTAAAATCCCGCCACTTCCCGCATACACTACTGTTTTTCCATTTACTATAACTGCCATTTTTTAATTCTCCCTACTCTCCGAATAAAGATGTGTAGTCACAGTTATCGCTGCTTGAGAAGCTGGTTCATATATTAAAGTATTGCCTGTTTGTTTGGTTGCTAAGGCCAAATGCATAGGCAAAGTAGCTGTTCCCATATCGCCTAAGGTATTTTTCGTCTCTATCTCTTGCGGAAACTCAGGATACTTACCAAATGGCCAGAGTTTTTGAGTTACTTGTGCCCATTCTATAGGGTTATCTTTTGCCAAGATTATGTTATTGATCTTTTCAACAGCTATATTGTTTATCGGCTCAATTGCTGTAACAACTGTCCTGGTAGCTGTTTGAGTTTGCCGCAATAATACATAAGCAGCAATATCAACATCAACGCCGCCAAAAATAACCAGTTCATAATTACTATTTCTTAAATTAGTAATATGATCTTTAAGTTGCTCTATTATATCTTTATCAGCATAACTAAAACTTTGCTGCATTTGCATATAAACAGGATCGTTTTTGCTGCATAGATAGCTTAAATATTCTTGATTGATAACGTTACTACGAACATCTTTTTGTGATGGCAATAGTGTGTACAGCAAAATCTTTTCAGGACTTATATCCTCTGGTAATTGATTGACAAGTTCTGTTAACGTATTGGAAAAAGTATTAGCAACACGTTGCTTAAGAGTATAAGAGAAATTTGCTTCTGACGCTGGGGTATGATTTTTTATCATAGCCAAAACTTGCTCTGGCTGGTTGCCAACAGAACTTACAAGGCTACAAGCAAAAATTTCGGTACAACTTTTTATCATGCTTTACATGATAGAACATCACTATTATCTGTCAATACCGTTAAAAATACTGGGTCAGGGGGACAAATAACTCGGCGGTTGACAATTAGTATGGCCAGTAGTTTTCCTATGTCGTCTTGTTTAAATGGCCAGGATCTAGTATTCTGGCCATTTTTTTAGACCTATAACTTCTGCAGCCACATCTCAACGCTTATAGTTTTTCAAAAAATCACTATCCCTAACAAGAGCGATGAGTTCAAATTTTGTATTGCAATTGAGCTTCTTGCGCATATTTTTAACATAAAACTCTACTGTACGCGGAGATAACTTTAATTTTTCAGCAGCACCGCTAAAACTTTTTTCTAGCAGCAACTGCATCATACATTCAGCTTCTCTTTGGGTGAGATATATCCCCTTAAAATTATTGCCTAAAAAATACATTTTTTGTTTTCTCCTCTTGTTGAGAATTCGTTGTGGCTCATTTTCTGCAAAAGACTCTTCCATATCGTCTCTATCAATTATTTCTATTAATAATTCATGCCAAGATTTCGTTGCCATAAAAATTCTCCTCTATTCTCCCAGGTATAATCTTCTATTATGCGTGGATCAGATCACATGTGTTTTTTTTCATGTAAAATACCTCACCATAAAATTGCCAGAATTTAACATTCTGGCAATTTTTTCAGAGCTAAATGCTCTAAACAAGCGTTGATCCTGTCAGATACTGATGCTTGTTGATCATTTAAAAAATTTAAGCACTCAGCTGCAAGAGCATGGTTATACTTCGCTGCTGCTTTAATAAAAGCCCAGGCAAAACCAATTTTATTACAACGCAGCGCTGTTACCCCAGTCTGCATGAGCGCATCCGCATCATTAGCTAAGATACGCTCTCGCAAATTTTGAGTAACAGCTTGCAGCATTGCATCATCATGTCTAAGAGTGATGTTAGGGCCTGGAGAGGTAACAGTTTGATTATTCATTGCTTGTCTCCTCTTGATCTTGCATAGCTTGACTTGATTTTTCATTTTGAATCCGCTGATATATCTCTTCGCGATGAACACTGACATCTTTAGGGGCGGCTATGCCAAGGCGTATTTGACCACCTGTAATACCCAAAATAGTCACATCAATAGCAGCATCGTCGCCAATGACGATGGATTCGCCTATTTTTCTGGTTAAAATCAACATGATTTTCTCCTCTGTTTCTAATATAAATATAATGCCAGCCTAAAGCTGGCGTCCTTTAAATAAACCATATGCAGCACTCTGGAAAGAGTGCTGTATATGGGTTTTACCATGTCATCTAAGAGCAAGGCCGAGGCCAAGTAATTCAGTGGAAACTGTAAGAATGGATAAAATATGACTCGAATTGCCGCTACAGCATAAGCAGCCAAATAACCTGTTGAGATATGTCTTCTGTTCATCATCGTTTTTCCTCTAACATCCTATTCCAAAGTTCATATGTAAATTAAAGCATGTTTCTGCACGCATAGTAATACGAAAAAACAAAATGTTTTACATAGTTAGGATTTTGGATTATAATTTTTAACTATTATTTTTAAGCCAAAATTTGAACTAGGATTCACAAATAAGGTTATATAAATGGACAAACCAAAACTACACAAAGCATGTTTATCATGCTTACTATGGAAAGATGTGCGGAATGATGTCTATAATTCTGATCCGAAACTGGCAAAAATCATAGATGCTATAGACCCAGGTGATAAATTC
>JAGLXC010000159.1 GCA_023133095.1 Gammaproteobacteria bacterium
TCCTGTATAAAGCCAAATATCCTTTTGGAACTAAGATTGCTCACCAAAGACAGTTATATTTGCCTACAACAGATGGCAATGTAGAGGCAATAAAAACATCTAACAATATTCCAAATAAAATTAAAGACAGCCTGCGGCGGCGAAAAATGCCTGCGGCACTAATGTTAAACAACAACGCGGAAATGTATTATGAAATGCCAGACAGAGTTATCTCTGGTTTTGTAATGAGCCCTGGGAAATTTTTGTGGCTGTGGGAACAATTTGATCGTCAAGAAACTGATATTGTAGCCTGGGCATGGAGCCTAGCTGCTGGTGCCAGATCAATATACTCATTACCAAAAATTAGCGATATCCAGGGGCATAAACGCTTGCAGAAAGAATACAAAATTAAATCTCAAGCACCAAGGGAATTTTTAGATCAATGGAATGTTTTCGTTGAAATTGCTAATAGCCAAAACTTTAAAGAAGAATGGCATTGTGAAATACTATTTTTCTCTGATATATGGTTCGACACAGCAGTAAAAGATCCAGCCTGGCAAAATTTTTACAATTACTTGTTTGGCATGGCCTGGGATGACTCCAGGTATTGGCGTTATACAAATACTCTTGGATTAGCTTGGGGCATCTTCATGCATAAAATCATTAAGGGCAATGTAAAGCTAAATATATATTTAGCAAGCATAGTAAAACAATTAATCTTAACTGGAATCGGAGTTTTACCCTGTCTATCTGTTGCAAATGACGATACATTTGGTCCTATAGAAGCATTGCAAAAAGTTTATCTGGATGATTACAAGATGCGAGCCTCCTTTCCAATTTTTATGCGCCCTCATGCCTTTAGTTTTAATGATACATCACCCTGTTATTTTCCATTACAAAACCCTAATTTATTAGAAACCATACCTATACCTAGATCCTTACCTAGCGTATTAAGCGCTATGCCTGACATACAGTTTTTGTTAAATGAATTCAAAACAAACATTTCTGATGCATGGATAATAGAAGATTCGCCGCTGCATGTTTTTTGCAACAAAGTTCAATGTGACTTTTTCCATTATAGAGCAGAAGAATGGAACCATATATACTCAACAGAAGAGTTACCCAAAGAAGACCCAAGATTATTACAATATCCAGGTAGCAACAAATCTTCAAACACAAAAAGAACATTTCCTAGCTCGAGCAACCTACTTAGCGGCTGCATCCGTTTCAGCAACAAAACCAAAAAATCATCCAAAGAAAAAAATACCACTTAATATTATTAGAATAAAATAATATTTGGGGTGATTTTAAGCAGAAGGTTCACCTCGCAAACTTAATAATACCTCGTATTACACACATATACACAAAAATCTTGTGTAACATACGTTTTTTGTGTACAATTGTGTAGTATTATTAGAAAGGGGTAAAAAAAATGCAATGGGAATCACTCGGCTTCAAAGAAAATCCGTTTAGCACTGATCCAATTACAATTGACACGTTACCTTTGTATATAGGGCACGCAGAGGAGGTTGAAATATGCAATGATGTTGTAAGTCAAAAAGATATACTCATGATCATTGAGGGTCAAAGGGGGGTAGGAACGACATCTTTTGCTAATTTTCTGCGGTTTTCAATGCAAAAACAAAAATTGTATTTAACCCCACGTAATGAAATCAGAGTAAATCCCGACTGGAGCCTGGAAACTTTACTTTCCGCAATAATATCTAATACCATCCGCGAAATTGAATTTTTCCAGCCCACAAAAATCACTAAAGATAAACGCTTTCAAGATGCTAAATCTCTATCAACACGGATTGCAGAGACCTATCGCTCCTTCGGAATAGATGCTTTTGGCGTTGGAGTAAGTTATGGTAGAAACTCTGGGATCAGCTCACAACCCGTGATTGTTCCAGCATCAGTGCTAGGACATCACCTTGAAGATTTAGCCACTTTAGTTAAGCTGTCAGGATATAAGCACGGTATTTTATTGCAGCTTAATAATCTGGACATTGGCACCATACATGAAGAAAAATATTTGCGATATCTATTTAATGCGCTACGCGACTATATTCAAACCCGCGGAATTAGTTGGATATTAGTAGGTGATATTGGGCTAAGGCGATTCATTACGCAACAAGTTGATCGTCTTGATGATATCGTTACCTATGAAGCTGAAATCACACCTCTTAATAGATCAGAATTTGATGAATTAATTCAGAAACGAATTGAATATTTCCGCTCAAACCCAAAAGTTTATATCCCAATTGACCATGAAGTATTTACTTATTTGTACGATGTTACCAAAGGGAGACTGCGCTATATCTTCGGGTTATTGCACCGCTTAATTACCCGAGTTCATGTGGGGGATTTGACCGATAAATTAACATTGGATATTGCAAAACCAATGGTTATTAGGCTAGCAAAAGAGAGAATAGCCAAACAAAAACTAACCTCAACTGATGAACAATTATTACAATTGCTTGTAAAACTTAATCAAGCGTGTGTCTCTGATTTAGCAAAGCAAACCAAAAAATCGATTAACTATGTATCAAATATTTTAGCTAAACTGCTTAAGTTAAAGTTAGTGACGTTTCAAAAACAAGGCGCTACGCGACAATATTCACCTGAACTAGATGCAACAGTTGCTTATTCAGATGTTAAATGAGATCAAACGCATCACCTCGCAAACTTAACTATATCCCACATCGGCAGATAGATGGCCAAGGCCATAAGGCCTATTAGTACGCCAACTACAGCTAAGAGCATAGGCTCTAGGAGATCGCTAAGATTTTTCAGGCGATAGTCTATTTCATCAGTATAGGCTGCTGACACTTTGGTTAACATTGTATCCAGTTTGCCGGTCTCTTCGCCGACCTCTAGCATTTGCAGTACTGTAGGGTCAAAGAGATTGCTAAGAGAGGCCGCATAAGAAAACTTTTCTCCATGGCTAATCGCTGTACGCATCTTTAAGAGCTGATCGGTAACATAGAAATTTTCTGCTGCATTAGCAGCTAAGGTAAAGCCCTTTAGTATTGGCACTCCAGCAAATAGAATCATGCTCAGGGTCTGGGTGAACTGCGCCAACATAATTCGTTTCTGCAGATCGCCTATGACTGGAAATTTCAACTTATATTTGTCCCAGACCAGCCGAAT